>CAIYYV010000152.1 GCA_903930425.1 Akkermansiaceae bacterium
CCACCATCCGGGAAACCGATGCGATCGTGCAGGTCGTGCGTTGTTTTGAAAACAGTGACATCATCCACGAACTCGGCACCGTGGACCCGGTGCGCGACATCGACATCATCCACTCCGAGTTGATTCTAGCAGACATGGCGTCACTGGAAAAACGCCGCCAGTCGCGCGAAAAAAAGGCCAAGGGCGGGGACCTGGAATCCAAAAAAGAAGTTGAACTCATCGACCATATCCTGCCCCACCTCGATCAAGGAAAACCGGCCATCACGCTGGCCTTGAATGACGAACAGCAAACCCTCATGCGCGGGTTTTTCCTGCTCTCATCCAAACGCACCATCTACGCCTGCAACGTCGCAGAAAACGAACTGGCCCAAGCCATCGCCCACCCCGATTCCCATCCGCACGTCGCACAAGTCCGGCAATTCGCCGCCACCCACAGCGGCTCGGAAGCGGTGGTGATTTCCGCACGCATCGAGGAGGAACTCGGCGACCTAACACCCGAAGAGGCCGCAGACTTCCTCAAGGACATGGGCGTGGGAGACTCGGGCGTTTCCTCGTTGATCCGCGCCGTCTATCACCTCCTCGGCCTGCGCACCTATATCACCACTGGCGTCCAGGAAACCCGCGCCTGGACCATCACCGCGGGCGACAAGGCCCCCGCCGCCGCTGGCGTCATTCACACCGATTTCGAGCGCGGCTTCATTGCTGCGGAAGTCATCCATTACGACGACCTCGTCGCCTTCGGCTCGAAAGCCGCCGCCAAGGAAACCGGCAAACTGCGCATCGAGGGCAAGGAATACGTCGTCAAGGACGGCGATGTGATCGATTTCCGCTTCAACGTGAGCAAATAGGGGCCATCGAAAAAATGGCGCACGTTCAGCCGGGATACTCGCCGGCAATGTATCCTTGCAACTGCAGAATGGTGTGACGCTGGGATTGCATCACCCAACTGACCAGGTCGCCGATAGAAACCAGTCCCACCAAGGTGCCGTCATCCACCACAGGCAGGTGCCGGAGTCGATGCGACGTCATGAGCTGCATGCAGGTCTCGATTCCATCACTGCTCTGCACCGTGATGGCCGGACGCGCGACAATATCACCCACCAGGGTCCCGCGCGAGGTGCGCCCTAACAAAACGACTTTCCGGCTGTAGTCGCGCTCCGAGATCACGCCGGCCACCACTCCCTCCTCCACCACCACAAGGGCACCGATGTTGTGTTCGCCCATCAGGCGGATCGCCTCGTAAACCGTGCTGTGCACCCCGGTCGTCCAAATCTTCGCGTCCTTGTTTTGCAAGATATCCCATACTGTGCCGTGAATTTCCATAAATACGCTCCTTGATAGGTCTCATCAAAGCTCCCCCTTCCGCTCCTCTTCGTCAAGTTCTGATCGAATCACATGATCACCGGAAACCCTCGCCACAGACGGACCGAAGAAAAAAATTCGGTTTTTACAGAAAAAACTCTTGCCCTCAACTGTATGGCAGTTACCATACACCGCAACAGGCGATCTTTGCATGCTCTATTTTCAAGTCAACGTCCATTCGGGAGTGCCGGTTTACCGGCAATTGATGGAGCAGATTCGCCACTATCTGGTATCTGGAGTATTGGCAG
>CAIYYV010000153.1 GCA_903930425.1 Akkermansiaceae bacterium
TGCGGCTAAATCACTCCGCACCGGTCAAAATCAGGTGGCCGTGCATGCTCGAAAATCAAACCAGCCCGGCTTCATCGACGTCGGGATCGTGGACCGGGTCAATGGCGAACCGCCCGACTAACCACTGCGCCTCACTTGCCCCCGCCGCCTTGGTCTCCTCGTGTCGGCAATTCAGCCGACTCGCGCTCTGCCCGCAGATGGGATGCGCTGGGCTGACACCGGGTTGGCAGTCCCCGCCAGAACCTCATGTATTGGAATCAACGGTCCGGCCATTTGCCTGCGGCTATCCCGTCTTTCGCAACTGGCGACGGTTTTTGACTATTTTTGACGGTCCATGGCGCTGGAAGCCTTGATTTTACAGCATCGGGTTTTCAAAATGGCTTGTGGGGCAGACCTTGCCTATTGTGGCATGGCATTTTATGGCCATTATATGGAGTCGTCATGCGGCTGAAGTGTCACAACCGGATCAAAGACGGCAAGGATCATCGCTATTGGAGCATCGTGGAGTCGGTGCGTTGTTCGCGCGAGCGGGTCGTGCAACGCCACGTCCTCTATCTTGGTGAACTCAACGACTCACAACGCGAAGGATGGACACGCTGCCTGAATGCAATCGATGGCAACGGGCGCACACAGCAACTCGCACTGTTTCCGGCAGATCGCGAGATCCCCGCACATGCGAAAAGCATCGGCATTCAGGTTCGCCTTGACGGCATGAGACTGGAGCGTCCGCGGCAATGGAGCGCCTGCTGGCTGTTCATCGAGTTATGGACGCAACTCAAACTCGACAACTTCTGGAAACCCCTGCTGCCCGACAGCCGCGAGGGCACGTCGTGGTATCACACGCTCATGACCCTGTGTGCCTACCGGCTCATTGACCCCGGCAGCGAATGGCGCCTGCATCGTCTTTGGTTCGAGCAATCCGCCATGGCTGATTTGTTAGAAGAGGATTTTTCCCTCGCCGCGAAGGACAACCTCTATCGGGTTCTCGACAAACTCGTGAGCCACAAGGCGGATCTCTTCAGTCATCTCCGGGAACGCTGGAAGGACATGTTCGGAGCGACCTTCGACGTGTTGCTTTACGATCTGACCAGCACCTACTTCGAGTGCTCCCCCAAGGGCGGTAAAGGCCTGCAACGATACGGTTACAGTCGCGACAAACGCAGCGACTGCGTACAGGTGGTCATCGCGCTCATTGTCACTCCCGAGGGTTTTCCGCTGGCCTATGAAGTCCTGCCGGGAAACACCACGGACAAAAGCACCCTGCGTGGGTTCCTGGAAAAAATCGAAACCCAATATGGCAAGGCGCGCCGCGTATGGGTCATGGATCGGGGCATCCCGACCGAGGAAGTGCTCCAGGAGATGCGTGCCGCCACGGAAGCACCCGTGCAATATCTCGTTGGCACACCCAAAGGCCGCCTCGGGCAAATGGAAGCCGAACTGCTCAAACTGCCCTGGCATCAAGCCCGTGAGGGAGTGCGGGTCAAACTTCTGCCCCGCGACGGAGAACTCTATCTGTGCGTGGAAAGCCAGGCCCGCATTGGCAAGGAACGTGGCATGCGCGGGCGTCGGCTCAGAATGCTCATCACCCGTCTCAAGGATCTGCAACGCCAGCGTCCCGGCTATGAAACCTTGTTGCTCAAACTCGGTGCCGCAAAGAAGGAAGCCGGGCGCGACTGGTCGCTCGTTGACATAACTCTGCCGCCACGTCCAGTTAGAAGAGCCGCGATGCGCGAACGGGTGGACTTCTCCTTCACGCTCGACAATGAACGCCTACGCATCGCCCGCCGCCGAGAAGGGCGTTATCTTCTGCGCAGCAACCTCACCGACACCGATCCCGGCAAGCTCTGGCAAATGTATCTGCAACTCACCCAGGTTGAGCAAGCCTTCAAGGACCTCAAGGGCGATCTGGGCGTGCGCCCGGTCTATCACCAAAAGGATGGCCGCATCGAAGCACACATCATGGTCTGCTTCCTTGCCTACTGTGTCCACGTCACCCTGCGCGCGAAACTGCAGCGGCATGCCCCCGGCCTGACACCACGCCAAGTGCTCGACCACCTGGGCAAGATGCAAATGATTGATGTGCACCTGCCTGCCACCGACGGCCGCGAGTTGTTACTGCGCCGCCGCACGGAACCCAACACCGAACAACAACTTCTGTTGACGCAACTGCAACTCGAACTGCCCCAGCAACCGCCACCGAAGATCACAGGAATGTAAAATATCCGAGCAGATGTGGGGCAGACCTATCGCCCCGTCCTGTCTCAAAATTATTGATTTTTCATGATCTTGCCCTGTCTCAATCTTCCAGTTGCGAAAGACGGGCTAGATGGCCGCGGCTTGTTGCAGTTCGACTGGATTGGCATCCCCGCCGCCGGCGGCCAACCGGCACTCACGATCAGCAAGGACACTACCGCCAGCAACAAGGTGTTAGACGCCCTGTTCTGGCAGTATGCCTCCGGTGATTCCGGCATGAGCCTCACCAGCGGCGTACTCACAGGCACGGCCGCCAGCGGCGAATTTTTAGGGGTGCAGTTGGCGAGCGGCAGCAGTCCTGCTGCCTACGGCGCGCTTTATGTCTTCAAAAAGATGAATCTCGATCCGGCAAGTGCCGAGGAAGTGACTTATGCCAACGTGACCGCCCGCGCCGGACTGCTGAATACGGGGAGCTTGCATGCGGCGAATCGACCCTTCTATTCAGCGATAAACATCGTCATCGGCTGGGGATCCAATTATTATTACCAACTCAACTTCTATCCCATCGGCTCTACCAACATCAACTCCATCGCAGCAGGAGATTTTCATAGCCTGCTGCTGAAGAGCGACGGCACGGTCGTCGGACGGGGACGCAATGGCGCTGGTCAAATTACGATCCCCTCTGGCTTGAGCGGGGTGACAGCCATCTCGGGGGGGTATTATCATAGCCTAGCGTTGAAGAGCGACGGCACAGTCGTCGGATGGGGCTACAATGCTAATGGTCAAACCACAAGCCCCTCCGGCTTGAGCGGGGTGACAGCCATTGCGGCGGGAGGAATGTACAGCCTAGCGTTGAAGAGCGACGGGACGGTCGTCGGGTGGGGAGACAATAGCTCTGGCCAAACCACAATACCCACCGGCTTGAGCGGGGTGACGGCCATCGCGGCGGGATATAGTCACAGTCTGGCGTTGAAGAGCGACGGCACGGTCGTCGGATGGGGAGCTACTTCGATCCCCACCGGCTTGAGCGGGGTGACAGCCATCGCGGCAGGAGATTATCACAGTCTGGCGCTGAAGAGCGACGGCACGGTCGTCGGATGGGGCACCAATACTTCTGGCCAAATCACGATACCCGCCGGCTTGAGCGGGGTGACAGCCATCGCGGCAGGAGATTCTCACAGCTTAGCGCTGAAGAGCGACGGCACGGTCGTCGGATGGGGATCCAATAGCTCTGGTCAAATCACAATACCCACCGGGTTGAGCGGGGTGACGGCCATCGCAGCGGGAGGAGGTTGCAGCTTCGCGCTGAAAACGAATGCCCCGTAAATGGTTCGCGATCTAACAATATTCAAGCCCACTTGATGAAGACGGTCTCCACCATCCCACGGCATCCGGGTTCATATTTGAACCACGGGGCCATGTGGGTATGGCTGGTGCTGGGCCCCATGGTGCAGGCGGCGAAGGTGAATGTCATTGAGACGGCGGTGAATGATGTCGATGGCTCGACGATTGCGGCGCTGTCGCTGAACCAGTTTGTGGAGATCGGGACCGCCTACACGACGGGCACGGCACCGCTGACGTGGTCGTCCTATCGGTTCACGCATTGGACCTACAGTGGCGAGCCTGGCACGGTGTATCGCGATGCCTGGGGGCGCTCGCAAAACCCAATCTCATTTGTTTTGGCAGTCGCCTCCACGGCCACCGCGCATTATCTGCCGACGGCCTGCGACTCGGAGCCTGACGGCGTGCCCGACTGGTATGAGATGGAATTTTTCGGGGATTTGAACCGCGCGGCCAGCGATGACGGCGACGGCGACGGGATCACGCTTCTAGCAGAATACACGGCGGGCAGCTCGCCGATTTATGCTAACAGTTTGCAGGAAGGTAGCGTGGCGTGGGCGGACTCGGCGCTGGTCACCTGCAATCTGGCCGGTTATCCGACCTACACCCTGCGCAGCAATCCTGCCGGCACGGTGAATCAATCGGCCGTGGTGCCGCCCGGCACGGTGGTCACGGTGCCCGATTTATCCGGCAATGCATCGTTCGGGTATTGGGCACTCGATGGCGTGCGTCAGCAGGACGCCTGGGGCCGGGCGGTCACGGGTTTCAGTTTTACGATGGCCTCGGTGAACCGTGAGGCGGTGGCGTATTTGTTCACGGGCGATGGCGATGGCGACAGTGTGCCGGATGCTTACGAACAACGTTATTACGGCAGTGTGTCGAACGATGGCAGCTCGGACACGGATGCGGACGGGATCACGCTCCTGGCAGAATACACGGCGGGCACTTCGCCGATCTATTCTAACAGCTCTCAGGAAGGCGGCGTGGCGTGGGCGGACTCGAGTTTGGTCACCTGCAATCTGGCCGGTTATCCGACCTACACCCTGCGCAGCAATCCCGCCGGCACGGTGAACCAATCGGCCGTGGTGGCGCCCGGTACGGTGGTCACGGTACCCGATTTGTCGGGCAATGCGTCGTTCGGTTATTGGGCACTCGATGGCGTGCGCCAGCAGGACGCCTGGGGCCGGGCGATCACGAGTTTCAGTTTCACGATGGCATCGGCGAACCGTGAGGCGGTGGCGTATTTGTTCACGGGCGATGGCGATGGCGACAACGTGCCGGATGCCTACGAGCAACGCTATTACGGAAATCTGTCGAACAATGGCAGCTCGGATACGGATGGGGACGGGATCACGCTTCTGGCAGAATACACGACGGGCAGCTCGCCGATCTATTCTAACAATTCTCAGGACGGCGGCGTGGCGTGGGCGGACTCGGCGCTGGTGACCGTCGATCTGCAGGCCGGGATCGCGGTCGAGCTGGCGGGCAGCGGCATCGATGATGGCGGCAGCCGCGCGTTCGGGACGACGGTGGTGGGCAATACGACGAGCCTCACATTCACGATCCGCAACGTTGGGGGCACGGCGCTCACCGGCTTGGGTATCACGCTCAGCGGCGCGGATGCGGCACGGTTTTCCGTGACTGAAAACCCGGCGGCACCGGTGTTGCATCATGGCAGCACGAGCTTCACGATTCAGTTTGCGCCGATCGCGCCCGGGACCCGGACCGTGGCGCTCCAGATCGCCAGCAATGATGCGAATGAGAACCCCTTCGATATCACTCTCACCTCCCAGGCAGTGCTTTCCTTCACTACGGATACCGATAAGGACGGCATGAACGATGCCTCCGAGTTCCAAATGGCGGCCATGGGCTTTGACTGGGAAGTGAGCCAACCGGAATGGGTCGCCACTTACTTTGCCAATGCACACCTCAACCAATTGTTCACGGAAGATCAGGTCCAGGCATTGCGCGTCGTGACGCCCACCCTCACCCGTGACGCGCAGAGCGGCGTGTTCAAGCTGACCCTGGGCGTGGAAAAAAGCAGCGACCTGTTAGAATTCAACCCCCTTCCCATGACCACGCCCCAGGCCACCCTCAACGCCCAGGGCGAAGTGGAGTTTTTATTCAACCCGCCAGGCAATGCGGCATTCTTCCGATTGGAAACCGATTCGTCAGTGGAGTGCAAATGATGTGAACTGTTTTTCCGTCCCTTTGCATGTCGGAAATGGGTGACAAACCGGTAAACAGGCGTGATTTTCGCAGAATCGTGCTTGACGAAGGCCGCGAAGTATCACAAATTTTCATCACAATGAAAACCGCGACTGTCCGGGATTTGCGCTATGACTTCCCGAAAATTGAAAGCTGGCTTGCGGGTGGAGAGGAAATTCTCATCACCAAGCACTCCAAACCCATTGCCAAGATATCGGCCGATATTGTGTCGGGGTTGCCGTTGGCACCCTTGCCGGACTTTAAGGCACGGCTCGAAAAAACCTGGGGAGAGCGGTTTTTCACCCGGCAAGAAGTCGAGGAGATGCGGGCCTTTGAAACCGGCGAACCCTGATGAACGATCATGATGCACTATGCCGACACCAGTTTTCTTTGTTCATCATACCGCCAGCAGGAGCACACCTCCGCAGCCATCGCGCTGCGGGAAACCATGGATGAGCCGCTGTATTTCACCAGCTTGCTTGAGTTTGAGTTTCTCCAAGCCATCGAATTGCAAGTCTGGCTGCACTCGCAGGACAAACGCAAAGGCTATAGCCGTCACGAAGCTGATGGTATGATCGCGGATTGGGAAACCGATGTTGCCACTGGCATCAACCGCCTAATGGCCTTCGATATGAACGCCGTGTTGCGCCTCTCCCGCGTGCTCTCCGGCCAAATCACCGCCAAGGGCGGCCATCGCACCCTCGACATCTTCCACGTGGCCACCGCCGTCCACCTCGGCGCACGCCGGTTTCTAACATTTGATGCACGTCAACAAGCCCTAGCCCGCCACGCCGGCTTGGACCTGCCGGGCGCATGAACTTTGACCCGCAATAAGGGGGCAGAGAAAGAGTCAGCCCTCCTGCCCTCCTGCCCGCCTGCCAACTGGTCCAATTTCCGCAGGGTTTGAGGATGTTGGTTCGCGGTCATTACCAGATTGGCATGGCTCATCGAAGGATGAAACCGGATCAGCATCAACTATTTTGTTGAAATGCAACACCTGACCCCATTCAGTGAGTCGACGGGCAATCATTCGGCCTTGAAAATGCGGAATCAATTCCCTGAATTCAAGCTTAAATCATGCCGATTCCACGATGGCCAGCAACTGCCGCGCGCGGCTCACGGCCATGAACCAGGAGTAAAGCGCACACGACGGTCATAGACCGCCGCTACATTTCAAAGCCCCCACATTTTTGGTGATGATTCCGCTGGTCGCTCGGTTGGGGGACCAATTCTCTTTTGAGGGTTGGATAGGAGGCTCCGGGCAGGATGCCCGGGCCACCGAAGTTTGGCCACTGACTAGATAACTCAAAGGATCTGCGACTTTTATTTTTCAATTCGCTTTATTTTGCTGGACTTGCGTCTAGTTACATGAATAGATATGGCCGCCATGGGATTCCCA
>CAIYYV010000154.1 GCA_903930425.1 Akkermansiaceae bacterium
ACACCCACAATGAAAATGCCTGATGTCAGGAGATAAATGGCAACGGTACGTGTCAAAGTGCGGAAGGCATGGGCAAACAGCAGCACAATGAGCGGATACATCAACGTCATTCGTTGGGTCGACACCACCGTGACCCAAAACAATAGGCCTGCGACAACGAGCCAAAACAGACGTTTGGCCCGAAAGTGAAATACGTGCCACCACGCATAGGCACAGTAGATGGCCGTGCAACTCAAGGCCGAGGCGGAACCGAAGAATCCAAACGTGCGCGGATGCTCGAAACCAAACATCTGCGAATAGTGGACCCTTGAAAGGCCCGACTGGGCATAGACCCATTCGATTGAATCGAAGCCGAAGTAATATTGTTTGATGGACCAGACAGCGGCGGGAACTGCCAGGAGGCATTGAAACGAGAAAAAACGACGCCAGTCATCGAAGGTTTTGAGATACGTGTAAGTGATGGGAATCAAAGTCATGTAACCGGCGATGTTGGCCGCCCGTTGGCCGCGGGCGGTAAGCTCTGCGTCCATCTTGAAAAAGATGGCGAACCCAATCATAGCTCCCAACAGGTAAAGGATGATGCCCGCCCTGTCGATTTTGACCTTTTGGAACATCAAGTTCAGCAAAAAGCCGGCATTCAAAGCCGCCAAAACCACAAAAGGCATCGCCAGAATTTGAATGACCGTCGTCGTCTGAGCACCTCCAAAATAAACGGCAAGCCGTTTGAATTCATCCACCCAGATCACCAGCGCAGCCAGCCCATAGAGGCCGGCTTTCGGGCGGGCCCAAGCGAGCAGGGCAAGCAGCACCGTGATCAAGGGCACCATCGCGGCAAGTCCGCCCGCTGTGTCGGTCGTCACGGAAACGGCCATGACGACCCCCAGCAGCAGTATGCCGGCGATGATCAATCCCTGCAAAATCGATTTGGATTCAAGTGCCATGGAGGATGGGAAGTAAAAGTAAAAAAGGACAACTGGCAATGCGATGGTTGACTCAGGAATTGACTCGGAATCGCTTCCATTCAAGCATTGCGTTGAACGATCAGGGGATCGATTGGGAGAGCGAGTCGGGGCCGTCTAACACAGGTTTCATGAGGCACAATTGTTGGGGGAGGCTCGCATGCAAAACGACCCAATCTTGCCGCAGCGCGAGAGATTGCCGTCGTGTGGCATTGGAAATTTTCAAGGATCGCGACAGCGTGTCCACCAGTGCGGGGATGGAGCCTGCGGCAAAGCGTATGGCCACTTTTCCGCCGACTTCTGGCAGCGACCCACTGTCCGAAGTGATGACCTCGGTGCCACAGGCGAGTGCTTCAGGCACGACGCGGCCATACTGTTCTAAAAACGCGCCATGATGGATGGAAGGCACGACGACGATATCGACGGCATTCATGTAATGAGGCATCTCGGCATGGGTGGCATGAATGCGGATCAATCGATCGGCAAACACCGGATGGCTGAGTTGGCTGTTGATTTCACGCAAGTAGTCACTCCCTTCCGATTCGAAATCATCCATGGCCAACATCCAGGAGGCCTCGCCAAGTTGTATCAAGGCATCCAGCAACAGATGTACACCCTTGCCTGGCATCAGGCGACCGAAGTAGGCGATCACATGGGTTTCATCCGGGACATGCCACGATTGCCGCAATGTGTGACGGGACGTCGTGTTCGGTTGGAATTTTTCGGTGTCCACACCCAAGGGAATGAGCGTGTTGTTTTTTCCAAAACCGAATCCTTCTAACAGTCGTTTCCCATCCAAAGAAATGGGGAAGACATGATGAATCCGTGGCACGGTATACCACAGGAAAAGATGGCGAAGCAGGGTGATGGCGCAGCGAACCGGCAGAGCCGCATTGACCGTGGTGGACCAGATGCTTTGATTCTCACAAGTCTGCACATAAAATCGTTTGTGATGACGCGCGCACCAGCGGGCCAGTTGGCAAGCGAGCAGAGAATCGGGTTCGAGATCCAACAGCACCTGGTCTGGCATGAATTCCTTCAGCACTCGGTCGAGTCCCTTGTAAACATGAAAACGGGATCGTTTGCCATGACGCTCCATCGGCGTCACCGGAATTCCGTCAGTGTCGGGTTCAAGAACCACATAATGGTCCGCCTGCACGAAGATGCGAACTTTCCAACCGTCTGCGGCCATCCGCTCGTAAATCCCGCGGTTCGCCTGAAGGCGGCAGCAGTTGGCAAAAACAGCGATTTTCAAGTGACTCATGACGGAGTGGTGAACCACAACTGGCAATGCTTCAAAGTGGCCAGTATTTCTTCCTCCAAGGAACTCTGAAAAGTATATCCCAAGGACAGGAGCTTACTGATCGACAATTCAAAATCTGGAGCGCTGGCAGACACCGGACCATAGCGAATGGGTGCGTCGATTCCGGAATGCTCGCGCCACACGGCGGCGACGCATTCGGCGATTTCACGAATGGGCCGGCTGATACCCGAACCAACGTTAATCAACAAGGATGTTTCGCGGGTCTGGTGCTCCAATAAAAACTCCACCGCGCGACACACGTCGCGCATGGCGATGAAGTCACGCAGCGCCGTGCCGTCGCTGTGCAATTGAATTTCACCTTTTTCAACCACTTGGCGGCAGAGGTCATTGCCAATGAGTTTCCATCGGTTGGTTTCCTTGATGGCCGGTGCGCCCAAGGCATTCGAGAGACGAATGACAATGGGCAGCAGCGCGCTGCCGGTTTCTGCTAACACAAAATCCTCGGCGCAACGATGTGTGATGGAATAGGGATGCCTCGGCTGCGCATTCGTGGATTCCTCCAACGTGCCGACCAGCGGACTTCCATAAACATGCGCAGTTGAAAAGTAGAGGAAACGGGAAACCTTGGCCTGCTTGGCCGCTTCCAGTAGCCGTATCGTGGTAACGATCGTGCCTGTGATGGCTTCGAGTTTGGATTCGCCAGCAATGACTTCATTGGGCGCTGCCAGATGCACGACGAAATCACAATCCTGACAGGCGGTTGCCAGACTTGCCGGGTCGGACCAATCGAGGGCGACCCAGGAGATGGGGAGTTCCTCAGTGCCATCCATCGGTGATGGATGACGTGAACCCATTCGCACCTGCCAGCCGATACGTGCCAAATGGAGCGCCAGGCGGCAGCCGATATAGCCACGAGCTCCTGCGATCAGGACTCTTGGAGCGGAAATGGAATCGGACATCACAGGATGTTAGCCGTGTTGGATGTCCCAGTTATAGGGAATGGAGGGATCGAAAGGCCCCATGCGGTCAATTTCGTCAGGACGGTGGACGATGTCGGTGCAATTCGCCACGATGGATATCTCATCGGCAAGGCCTTTGAAGCCGTTCCAAACATGTGGGGGAACGGTGACCAGGTTGTAATGTTCCGGACCTATGAAAATTTCCATCAGGTTGCCGCATGTCGAACTGCCGGGCCTGGTGTCGACCAAAACGAATTTGATTTTACCGAACACACAGGCGTAGTTCAGGGTCATTTCCTTGTGGATATGCCAAGCCTTGATGGCACCCCGGTGGACGCAGGAGAAATAGATTTCCCCAAACCCTTTGAAATGCGGGCTGTCAGCACGCAGCATGTGCATGATCTTCCCTCTCTCGTCGGGAATTTGTTTGAGTGGAGTGATGATCACTCCCTCGATGTGATTGGCTTTTTGGATCTTCATCGGATTCTTCAGGCTGTGTTGCGATGGGTCGGTCTTGGCAGGACCGCATTTCGTGGCGGAGTCAAAGCGGAGTTTTTGCCGGGCCTCATGGCGGCGGGGCGCTTGCCCAACGGATGGATTGGCGGGCGGCGGACTCCGCATATTGTTGGATTTGGGCGCGGGTCATGACCTGCGGGTCATGGCTTGGGGACTCTCACTGCAGGCCTTGCAATTCGGTGTGAGGTGATCCATTTCCAAGCAGCGTTCTGGCATAGATCTGAATCCGTTGACACACCTCGAGCAAGCGGGGGAGTTCCTCGCGGCAGTAGGCGAGAATCTCGGGAAGTCGGTCTCCTGCATAATCATGGGCAATTTGATTGCGCATGTCTTTTAATTCCCTAAGCCAATCCACTGTGTGGATCAAGCCGCGTTTTTCGGCGCGATTTGCCACATCGAGCAAGGTTCCTGCATCATAGAATTCAAAGCGGTCCAGAGACCGGAGGACGCGCTTGCTGATGAGATCCACCACCCGAGCGAACCGACTGGTAAAAGCCTCAATCTGCCCCAATTCGTCCTCCGTCGCATCTGACAGGTTCTGACGAATAGTGGCGCTTTTGTTGGCGGAATAACACAAATGGTGGAGCGTTCGCTCTAATTCATCAAGGCCATCTGCTAGATACCTTTCTTCCGCTTTGCTTTTCATAACGGCACTCCCGATTCAAATGCGATGTGAGCGATGCCCGCTTTCACCTCATGATGACGGCGCACCACGAGGTCAAGCTTTTGCCAACCAATTTTATCCAAAATGTCTCTGCGGATCTCCCATTCATTGCGGAAGCCGATGCGGTCTGACACGACCAGCAAATCGATGTCACCGCCTCGAGCCCGATCATCCGTGCGGGAACCAAATAGAATCACCCGGGCTGCCACATCGTGCTTGCTCACGGCGGCAAGGATCGCGCTTCTTTCGGATAGAGTGAGTCTCATGGCATCTGTAGCATGACCGCATTTCGCAGCGGAGTCAAAGCGGAGTTTTTACCGGGCCTCATGGCGGCGGGGCGCTTGCCCAACGGATGGATTGGCGGGCGGCGGACTCCGCATATTGTTGGATTTGGGCGCGGGTCATGACCTGCGGGTCATCCCCTCTGGCCTCTGCGAGATACCACTCGGCCGTCTTCCGGAGGGTTTCGGAAAACTCCCAGGTCGGCTGCCATCCTAACAGATGAAATGCCTTGTCGGTGGAGAGGTTGAGTTTCGAGGCTTCGTGCTTGGCGTGCGGATCGGACACATCGTGCCACTCGCCGCCGGTGTGTTGGAGCAGTTCCCGCACGAGATCGGCGACAGTTTTGTTAGACGCGATGGCCGGCCCGAAGTTGAAGGCGGATGTCAGAAGTTGGAGATCGGGAGTTGTAATGAATTCGCTATCTAACATTTCTGCTTCCGATTTTCTGCTTCCGGCTTTATCCAGACTGGCGGCGAGCCAGAGGTAACCGGAAAGGGGTTCGAGCACATGCTGCCACGGGCGGGTGGCAATTTTGTTGCGAACCGGGATCGATTCACTGCGGCGCTGGGCGCGGATGCAGTCGGGGATGATACGGTCGGCGGCCCAGTCGCCGCCACCGATGACATTGCCCGCCCGGGCGGAGGCGAGGCGGATTTTCGGCGCGGCGGAAGCGGGTGATTCGGTGAAGAAACTTTTCCGATAGGAAGCGATCACCAACTCCGCTGCGCCTTTGCTCGCACTGTAAGGGTCGTGGCCGCCCATCGGATCGTCCTCCCGGTAAGCGTGCAGCCATTCCTTGTTTTCATAACATTTGTCGGTCGTGACACACACCACAGTGCAAGCACGACCCGCAACGCGGACAGCGTCTAACAGATTCGCGGTGCCCATGACATTGATGGCGAAGGTCTCCACCGGCCTCTCGTAGGAGAGGCGCACCAATGGCTGCGCAGCCAGATGAAAAACGATATCGGGGTGTGCGGAATCCAATGCGTGCTGGAGCGCGTTGCGGTCTGCAAGGTCCGCGCGGGTGTCCGAAGCAAGGCGCTCGGCCAATCCTAACTGATTGAAGAGGATTTCGTGGGGTTGCGGGTCAAGGGCATAACCGTGGACCTCGGCACCGAGCATGAGCAACCACTCCGCAAGCCACGAACCCTTGAAGCCGGTGTGGCCGGTGAGGAAAACGCGCTTGTTACGGTAGAAGGAGGAGAACATGACTTACCAGACTTTCCACGGGGCTTTGCGTGCATCCCACAAGTTTTCCAGCTCGGTTTTGTCGCGCAGTGTGTCCATGGGCCGCCAGAATCCTTGATGGCGGAAGATGCCGAGTTGGCCGGCGGCGGCGAGTTGTTCTAACGGTTCTCGCTCCCAGAGGGTGGAATCGCCCGCGATGAAATCGAGGACTTCGGGTTCTAACACAAAGAAACCACCGTTGATCCATGACCCGTCGCCTTCGGGTTTTTCCTGGAAGGAAACGACTTGATCGCCATCGAGCTGGATGGCGCCGAAGCGGCCGGGCGGTTGCACACCGGTGAGGGTGGCGAGGCGACCGCTGGATTGATGGAATGCAATGAGGCGGGTGATGTCGATGTCGCCGAGGCCATCGCCGTAGGTGCAACAGAACGGGCCGTCGAGGTATGGGGCGATGCGTTTGATGCGTCCTCCGGTCATGGTTTCATCGCCGGTATCGACGATGGTGACGCGCCAAGGTTCAGCCTTTTTATGATGCACCTCCATCGTGTTTTGGTTCATGTCGAAGGTGACGTCCGACATGTGAAGGAAGTAGTTGGCGAAATACTCTTTGATGAAATACCCTTTGTAGCCGGCGCAGATGATGAAGTCGTTGATGCCATGGGCACTGTAAATCTTCAGGATGTGCCACAGGATTGGCCGGCCGCCCACTTCGATCATCGGCTTGGGGCGAAGCGTGGTTTCTTCAGAGAGGCGGGTGCCGAGGCCACCGGCGAGAATAACAGCTTTCATAAGATCAGGGGTGTGTTCCTAATGGTGGAGTGTCATCACGGCGGGCTCTTGCACGCTGCCGCCCTTGGTTGCATTCTGTGTCCAGAACGCAACGAATGGGGATGGCGGAGGGATGGCATGCCAGCCTTCAAGAAGTGGCATGGCTGGAAAAAACAAAATCCGGTCGGTTGTTCAAGAAAAAATGAACAATCAGCGCCCGTGCGTGAAGCGCGTGAGAACGGGATGATGGATTGCCATGCGCGAGACCGCGGGGCAAGGTGGCTGCGAGATGGGCCTATTGCAGAACATTCTGAGAGACCGCCGGTTCCACCGTTTGGCGGGAGGCTTGGTGGTGCTGGGTTTGGGTGCCGGGTTGTTGCTGTGGAAACTCGGGTGGGACGCGGCCCTGCTGAGGTCGATGTGGCGACAGGCGGAGGGATTTCTCATCGAGCGGCCGTGGTGGTTGTTCGCGGGCTTGGTGGTCTTGCCGGGATTGCCAGTGCCGACGAGTGCCTTGTTGTTTCTAGCAGGCACCGTGTGGCGTGACCGGCCGGTGACGGCCTGCGCGATTTGCCTCGTGGCACTGGGCTTGAACATGACCTGGACCTATTGGCTCGCATCACGGCCGGGCCGGAGTCTCGTGGAAAAACTGCTCACAGCGTGCGCCTTGCGGGTGCCCGAGTTGCCACAAGGAAATAATCTGCGCTTGATTTTGATCCTGCGTTTGACTCCGGGGTTGCCGTTATTTTTCCAGAACTATGTGCTCGGGTTTTTCCGGGTGCCCTTCTATTTGTATCTCGCCGTGTCAATGGGCTGCAGCGGATTGATCACCTGCGGCATCGTTCTCAGCGGCGCCGGAGTGGCGAAGGGCAATCTATCACCCATGATCACCGGTATCGGCCTGATCGGATTGGGTGTGTGGGTTCTGCGCAGCATCCGCAAAAAACTGAACTCCAAGGGGACCGCTCGATGAGGGGAACCCAGGATAGAGGCCTGGCCGAGGCGAGGCGCGGCGATTGTCTCGCAGATGATTCTGCCACATGAAGGAGCAGGGACGTCCTACGGGCGAGAAGAAGCGGGCGAGACGCCCCGCGCTCCTTGAGGATGGCACCTGATAGACCTCGCACTCGTCCGTTAGATCGCAATCCGTTCGCGGATGGTTTCGAGGAGCTCGAAGGCGGCGTCCTCGATGCTGGAGGTTTCCGTATTGAGGACGAGGTCGGGCGATTGCGGGGGTTCAAACGATCCGTCCTTGCCGGTGAAGTGTTGGATTTCTCCACGGGCGGCTCTGGCATAGAGCCCCTTAACGTCGCGTTTTTCGCAAGTTTCGTAACTGGCTTTGACATACACCTCGATGAGATCGGACCCGAGCAATCCTCGGGCGAGGTCACGGAGTTCGCCGCGCGGAGTGATGGCGGACACGATGGTGATGATGCCCTGGGAAACAAAGAGCTTCGCCGTTTCAGCGATGCGGCGGATGTTTTCCAGGCGATCCTGGTCGGTGAAGCCGAGGTTGGCGCTGAGGCCGGCGCGCAAGTTGTCACCATCGAGGACGGCGGTGAAACGGCCTTGCTGGTGAAGGACGCGTTCCACGGCATTGGCGAGAGTGGATTTGCCGGAACCGGAAAGCCCGCAAAGCCAAACGACAATGCCGCGTTGGCCAAGGAGCGTTTCCTTGTCGCGACGATGGAGGAACCGATGAGTATCAGGATGAATGTGCATGAGAGTCGAAGTGGAAAATCAGAAGCAAGGACGTGGACCTTGATGAGTGGTCAAAAACCTTGACCGATCGTGAAGGTATTGAAGCCATGGGCTTTGAGGCTCTCTGAAGAAAGAACGGCACGACCGTCGAAAACAAAGGCCGGCTTGAGCATGAGATCGTAAAGGCGCGACAAATCGAGCGAACGGAATTCATCCCACTCAGTCAGGGCGGCAAGCGCGTGGGCACTGGCGGCGGCGGCGTAAGGGTCAGCACAAATTTCAAGGTTCGAATCGAGAAGTTCGGCCGGAATGCCCGCCTCGGCGAGGTCGCGGCGAATGGTCGCGGCATCGACACGCGGGTCGTAAATCGCCAGACGGGCGTGTTCACGAAGGAGGTCGCGACAGACATGGATCGCCGGAGATTCTCGGGTATCATTCGTGTCTTTTTTGAACGCGAAGCCAAAGATGGCAACGCGTTTGCCGTTGACCGTGTTGAAAAGCGCCCGGACAATTTTTTCCACAAAGCGCGACTTCTGCCAATCGTTCAAATGGATGACTTGACGCCAGTATTCCGCGACATCAGGCAGGTGAAACGATTCACAAAGATATACCAGATTGAGTAGGTCCTTCTGAAAACACGACCCACCGAATCCAATCGAGGCTTTGAGGAATTTCGGACCAATGCGCGAATCCATGCCGATCGCGCGAGCGACTTCATCCACATCCGCACCGGTGGCCTCGCAGAGGGCGGAAATCGAATTGATCGAAGAAATGCGCTGAGCCAAAAAGGCATTGGCGACCAGTTTGGATAGTTCGGACGACCAGAGATTGGTGGTGAGGATGCGTTCTCGCGGAATCCAATGGGCATAAATCGCCACGAGCGCTTCCACGGCCGCCTTGCCTCCCGCTGTGGGTTCGCCACCAATGAGAATGCGGTCCGGGGCTTCCATGTCGGCCACCGCCGTGCCTTCTGCTAGAAATTCCGGATTCGAAAGCACCTCAAACGTCGCTTCAGCCGACGAATTCGCTGCAAGAATCGCCTGGATCGCGCTGGCGGTTTTCACCGGGATCGTGCTTTTTTCGACAATGATCTTATGGCCTTTCGAAACCTCGGCAATCAAGCGGGCGGCGGATTCCACATAACGAAGGTCGGCAGCGCGCCCGGCACCAATCCCATAACTCTTGGTCGGCGTGCCAACGGACACAAAAATCAGATCCGCAGCCGCAATGGCACCGCGAATGTCCGTCGTGAAATGCAAGTTGCGCCCGCGCGCCGACTGCACCACCGCATCGAGCCCCGGCTCATAAACAGGCAGACAATCCGAGTTCCAAGCTGCGATTCTCTCGCCGTTCATGTCCGCCACCGTGACCTGGATGTCCGGACATTTCGCGGCGATCATCGCCATAGTGGGACCACCGACATAACCGGCACCAAGGCAGCAAATGGATTGAATGGGCATGGGGAAAATGTTGTTAGGTTTCGGAAACTGGCTGGACGCGTGGAGAGGGTGGCGGAGTCGGTTTGCCAGTGCAAACCTGAATGGCGAGACGGAACAGAAACACGCTATTATAAACCAGATAGCGCTTCCATAAGCGCCGCGGCTCACAAACCAGGCGATAAAGCCACGTTAATCCAAAAGGACCCAGCCATTTCGGAGCGTCTTTTTTGGTTCCCGCATTCACGTCAAATGCAAAACCCACCGCGAGAAGCGCCTTGCATCTCAATAAGGGTTTATTGCGACTGATCCATTCCTGCTGCTTGGGCGTTCCTAAACCTACCCAGACAATGTCTGGCCGACAACGGTTGATGTCCTCGACAATTTGACTTTCTTCGGCGTGACCGAAATAGCCATTGCGAGCACCAACGACCTTGAAGCCGGGTTCTATTTTCCACAAGTTATCCTTGAGAGCACCAACGCATTCCTCCGATGCCCCCAAAAAATAATGGGTGATGGCTTTGCTTCCATTCCGAGTGAAGTAATCAAGGAAATCAGGGCCATATACCCGTCTATGCCCCCTACCCCCCATGAAAGAAATGGCCCAATTGAGGATCTGACTATCAGAAACGAACCAGTCCACATTGAAAGTGTTTTCATAAAAACCGAGATCCATCGACCTCATGGCTACGATGTGGACATTGGTGAAATCCACAGAAAGCGGCGGGCCCGCAAGCGGATGTTCACACCACGCCGAAAGATCCCCCGCGAGTTTCTCACGATTCGTCAGGACACAAGGCGTGTTAAGGACCGTGATCGTTTTTGATGAAGTGATCAAACGCGGACCTTCCTATGTGCAGCGGGTTTGTGAATGCGTCAACACTCCGAAAATTTCACGGAGAATATCATCCATCGAGTACCGGTACGACCAATTGGGATAGTGGTTTTGAAACCGCGTTACGTCGCTGATATACCAGATATGATCACCGCTCCGGTTGTTTTCAGTATATGTCACATCGAGCTTATTGCCCGCCAACTCCTCGCCGATGCGAATGGCTTCCAGCATCGAGCAGTTGGAATGGCGGCTTCCTCCAATGTTATAAACCTCACCACAGCGCGGTTGATCATAGAACTCCAAAAAGGCGTTCACCAAATCGGTTGAGTGGATATTGTCACGCACCTGTTTTCCTTTGTAGCCAAATATGCGGTAGGGCCGCTTCTCCACAATGCATTTCATCAGGTAGAAGAGAAAACCATGCAACTCCGTGCCGGCATGGGCCGGACCTGTGAGACAACCGCCACGAAAAACAGCGGTTTTCATTCCGAAATAGCGCCCGTATTCCTGCACCATGACATCAGCCGCCACCTTGCTGGCTCCAAAGATGGAATGCTTGGAGTGATCAATGGACATGGATTCATTGATGCCTATGTAAAACTCATGATTTTCCTCGATTTCCCATCGGGATTCCAATTCAACCAATGGAAGAATGTTAGGAGTATCTCCATAGACCTTGTTAGTGCTTGTAAAGATAAAGACGGCGTCTTCCGCGTAAAGACGGGTGGCCTCAAGCATGTGGAGAGTCCCGGTGGCGTTGACACCAAAGTCTGTCAGAGGTTCCCGCGCCGCCCAATCGTGAGAGGGTTGGGCGGCCGTATGTATAATCAATTTAATATCACTCCCATACTTACGAAAAACGGTTTCGATGGCACCCCAATCACGAATATCTATGGCATTAGGAAAATAATGGGGCAGGCTTTCGATCAGCAAACTGTTGTTTCCCGCAGTAGAGGCTTCAGGGCCGAAAAAATAGCCCCGCATGTCATTGTCGATTCCGACAACGTCAAACCCACGCTGATGAAGCGCTTTGGTTGCTTCAGACCCAATGAGTCCGGCCGATCCGGTAACGATGGCTATTGGCATGATAATGGCAGGTGATAATTCAATGAACTCGGGTTGATTCGTCTCATTTCTCCAACAAAAAACACATCAATCGAATCCAGCAAAGACGGGATGAAAATTATTTTTGTTAGATAATGGATGGGTTCTGTATAAGAACCTCTGAAAATTCTTGATGGGTTTCACGGGCAGGTCAAGCCTCAGTCATGAGTGGCACCGATTTACATTCCAGTTTTCAGTCTGCCATCACGGCGTGTTCAAGGACCCAAGCCACCGCGCCGGCATAGTCGGTCGCGGCAATCGGCAGGCCGATGACGGGGAGGAGTTTCAAGGCCGGGCAGCGGTTGCGCTGAATTCAGGTAGCGCGGCCTCGCCGAGGCCGCAGGGAATGGGAGGACAATGTCAGACCCAATGATTGTCGAAGGACTGGACTTGGGCCTCTATGGGTGAATGCATCGACATGCGCTCTCGGCGAGAGCGCGCCACCTGTCGAGAGGCCACCTGTCGAGAGGCCACCTGAGAGAGGGAAGCGACCTAACGCCTACCGCATCGCGCTTACCGATCAGATCCGGCACATGGGTTCCACGGCGCGGAGTTCCGGGGTGGCGGAGATGGCTGCGTCGCGGTGGACGGCATCGTTGAAGAGATAGAGCGCGTAACCCCCATGACCGCCGCCACAGTATTTGTGCGCGATGGAATGGAGAATCTTCGGCAGTGGGTGCATGCCCTCGTCGAGTTGGGCCGAGTGATAGAGCAGGATCCCTTCGGCTAACAGATCGAGGCTGGCGTGCAACACCCCCTCCCGCGCGATGCGGGCGCTCCGGGCAATTCGATCGTAGTCACGCGGGTGATTCGCGATGCCCGGGGTGTCGTGCTGGATCCCAGTCCAATAGATGGCCATTCGACCCGTTAGAAAATCCCCGTTGTGTTTGAAATCGAGCACGGGAGAATGTCCCGACCGCCAGACGCAAAGGCCGGTTTCGCGGATAACAGCTGGGTCCTGCCAACCGACGCCGAGATCAATTTCGGATTCGACGCCATCGCGGCCATTGAGCAGCGCCCATGCGCCACTGCCGCCGAGTCCGGCTTGTCGTTCATACGGCCATTCGCGGAGCGAGACGAGCGGGGAAATCGCACAGTTGACGACGAATTCGCCTGGACGCGAGAAACGCGGGACATCGAGCCAACCGCCTGCGAAATCCACGCGCAAGGGTGCCTCGGTGGGGGCTTGGACCCAGCGGACGATTGAACTGGTAGAGACCGGTTCAAATCGCGGCGGGGTTTTAGGAAGCACGGTGTATTGCGCGCCGATCTGGTCGCAGAGCGCACGCTTCACTTCACCATACAGATCGTCCTCGGTGACGATGAGCAAGTCGGGCCGAATGCGGAGAAAAGCCTCCTCGAAATCAAGCCCTTCCTTGTGACCCTGAGTGATGACCACCTCATCGATCATCCGCAATCCCTGGAGCAAGACGAGTTTGTGGTCGTCAGGAATCGATGGCTTGCGGCGTTTGTGATGCCATAACACATCGGCGGAAGCAAAGGAAACGATGAGGTAGTCACCCAGCGCGCGGGCCTCCTCAAAAAATTGAAGGTGCCCTGCATGCAGGATGTCATAACAACCGGAAACAAAGACTTTTTTCATGATAGGGAGGCGGGAGGTGGGAGGGTTGTCGGTGGTCGGTTATCTGTTGTCTGTTGTGGGTGATCTCGAGGCGGCGCAAAGCGCGTCGCAAGACTACACTCAATATCCAGTGGGCCGAAATTCGCTTTGATCCGTGTGCATCCGTGGTTCTCTTTTCTTCATTCGCCTGAGAGGATCGAATGCGAACATCGAACATCGAACATCGAACATCGAACATCGAACGTTGAACATCGAACATCGAACGTTGAACATCGAACATCGAACATCGAACTTCGAACATCGAACTTCGAACATCGAACGTTGAACCGAAGAGGAGGCGGGAGGCGTTCCGACTACTCCTTGGAGACGGCAATGTGATGGCCGTGGGCTTTGAGGAGCGAGTGGCGTTTGGCATCATCGAGGTCAGCCGCCACCATCTCGGCACACATTTGCTCAACTGTGATTTCGGGGACCCAGCCAAGTTTTGCCTTCGCTTTCGAGGGGTCACCTAACAGAGTCTCCACTTCGGCGGGGCGGAAATAGCGGGTGTCGATCTTGACGATGACATCGCCGGGCTTGACTGCCGGGGCCTTCCCAGAATCGAACACCGAAGCGACCGTGGCGCACTCCAGCGCGCCGGACCCCGCGAATTCCACGATGATCCCCGCCTCCATCGCCGCCATGCGGACGAACTCACGGACCGAGATTTGTTTGCCGGTGGCGATGACAAAATCCTCGGCTTGTGGCTGCTGAAGCATCATCCACTGCATGCGGACATAGTCGCGGGCATGTCCCCAGTCGCGCAGTGAATCCAAATTCCCGAGAAACAAGCACGATTCGAGACCTTGGGCGATGTTCGCCAGGCCGCGGGTGATTTTGCGCGTGACAAACGTTTCGCCTCGGCGCGGCGACTCGTGGTTGAATAGGATGCCGTTGCACGCATACATGCCATAGGCTTCACGGTAATTCACGGTGATCCAATATGCATACATCTTGGCCACCCCGTAAGGCGACCGGGGATGAAATGGTGTGGTTTCCGTTTGCGGGGATTCACGGACAAGACCGTAGAGCTCGGAAGTGGACGCCTGATAGAAACGGGTGGTCTTTTCAAGCCCCAGAAACCGGATCGCTTCGAGCAGGCGGAGCGCGCCGAGAGCATCGACATCCGCCGTGTATTCCGGTGCCTCGAAGGAAACGGCAACGTGAGACTGCGCGCCCAGGTTATACACTTCGTCCGGCCTCACCTCGCTCAAAATTCGCGTGAGATTCGAACTATCGGTAAGATCACCGTAGTGCAAACGAAACCGGGAATTGCAGACATGTG
>CAIYYV010000155.1 GCA_903930425.1 Akkermansiaceae bacterium
ATCAAAGCTGTTTCTTTTCCCTCTCTATTCTACGCTGGAAGTGGAAGCGATGTCGATCCTGCGCTACGTTTTGCCAATAGCGCTGGAGTTACCACGATCGTTTATGTCGATTACCTTATAAAAAAACACGGTATCGACATGGCATTTTCCAGTTTTGAGAGCAGAAGCATGCATCGCTGGCGTATGATGAATACGATGCCAGTGACGCCTGAGGATTTCGGTTACAAGACCAGGCGCGAATTCTTCCCGAGAGAATCTCACCAGATGAATCATTCTGACTCAAACGATATTGGAATGGCCGCCTGGTTTGAGTCGCGCAATAATACGAATGTTTCTGGAAGCGAGCTTCGTCTCTTATTTATTTATCTCACGACAGAAGCAATCCAAACGTATATCAACCTATGGAGTATTCGCCGTGCTGTTCCTTTGGCGGTGGTGATTCAAAATCACGGATGTGGAGGACTCTGGACAAGACTGGATGGAGATGGATTGTTCTATTCCGCAGCGGCACCACTTCCAGAGTATTTATATGTGGGAGATATTAACAGCGAACCTTGGCCTCATTACCAGCAGGTTTCCTATGCCGTCAAGGATTCAAGCAGCATGCACAACAGTGAAAGGAAGTTATACAAATGCAGCAGGCCAGACCGCACGAACCCAGATTCACCACTCAACCAATGGGACGGAATTCGAGCATCCATCATTTCCAGGAGATATCCTGAATTTAATGGGTTCCAACTCGTGCGTCACATTGAGGTGGACAGTCCGTGCTAAACACGCCCCAACATGATTATCGTAATTCCCGCTTCCCGACCTCAGTCACCCTTTGACGATGGATGGCGTAAGCAGACTGCCCAGCTATTAAATTGGTTTGATGTGAGCGATCAATGGAGGATTGTGTTTGTTTGGATGGTCTACGGCCCGGCAGAAGTTTCCATTGCGCCTTACTCCAGACGTTTTGCCACCGGGTCCGGCCACTAGGCGCTGGAAACCCGATGCTTGACTAATTGCTACGTCGGTTTATAAATCGGCCATGAATCCGAACTCACGACCCATACCGCGACATCTCTATGCGGTGGCACAACGACAATTGGCGGGGTTTCCGGCCATCGCGATCACGGGACCGCGCCAATCGGGAAAAACCACGCTGGCCCGGGAGCTTGGCGGCGACAGGCCCTACGCCAGCCTGGAAAATCCCGACGTGCGCCGTTTTGCGGACGAGGATCCGCGCGGATTTCTTGCCCAATTTCCAGACGGTGCGGTGCTTGATGAAATCCAACGTTGCCCGCCGCTGTTCTCGTATTTGCAGGGAATTCTTGACGCCGACCGCCGGATGGGCCGGTTCATTCTGACCGGTTCCCAGCAATTCGGCATGGTCGAGGCGATCACCCAATCCCTAGCCGGCCGCGTCTCATTGCTGAGTCTCTGGCCGTTTTCGCTGGCCGAACTTCAGGATGCCGGGCGTGCCCCGACCTCCCTCGATGCGGTGTTGCACGCCGGCCTGTTTCCACCAATCCACGACCGCCCGGTGGACCCGGATGCCTGGTTGCAAAGCTACGTCGCCACTTACTTGGAGCGCGACGTCCGGATGTCGATCAAAGTCCAGGACCTCGCCACCTTTCAGCGCTTCCTCCAGTTGTGCGCCGGGCGGATCGGCCAATTGGTGAATTTTTCGTCGCTCGCATCCGACACCGGCATCAGCCGCGCCACCGCCGAAGCGTGGCTGTCGGTGCTCCAAGCCGGATTCATCGTGTTTCTTGCCCGCCCCTACTTCACCAATGTTTCCAAGCGCCTGATCAAGGCCCCCAAAATCTACTTCACCGACCCGGGCCTCGCCGCCTGGCTCGTGGGCATCCGCTCCATAGAGCACCTGCGCAGCCACCCGCTCCGCGGTGCCATCTTCGAAAACTGGGTGATGACCGAACTCGCCAAAGCCTCTGCCCACGCCGGGCGGGTGCCAGCCATCGGCTTCCTCCGCGACAAGGAGGGACACGAAATCGACGCCATCGTCGCCAACGGTCCCATCCTCCATGCCATCGAAGCCAAGTCCGGCCAAACCGTCCCGTCCGACGCCTTCAAAGGCCTCGACTTCTGGCAACCCAAACTCCAACCCGGCGCGTCAACCCGCTCGTGGCTCGTCTATGGCGGAGACTCCCCCCAGCATCGCCAAACCACCACTATCCTGCCATGGAATGGCCTCGCCCCCCTGCTCCGCGAACTCTGATCTCTTCATTTGCCTTCGGCTATGCCAGTTTCGACTTCCTCATTTTTTTTCATGGTTCGTTAGCACTCACCCCACGTTGAGCTTTTAGCTTTCTGCTTCCACCTCACCACCCCAAAATCCCGCTTGCTAAACAAGCCTCCACAATTTACTCATTGCCCTGAGTAAACCAAATGACCCGCACCTATCTCTACTCCCAACTGCTTTCCCGCGTGCAGGAGCCGCGGCGTTTCATCCAAGTGCTGGCGGGTCCGCGTCAGGTGGGCAAGACGACCTTGGCCCGGCAGGTGATGGAGGCATCCGGGCTGCCCGCGCATTACGCCTCGGCCGACGAGCCGACGCTGCGCGACCAGACCTGGCTTGAGCAGCAGTGGGATCTGGCCCGCATCATGTCGCGCAAGCACCCGGATGGCGCGCTGCTGGTCATCGACGAAATTCAGAAAGCGGCGCGCTGGCCGGAGGTGGTGAAGTTGTTGTGGGATGCGGATTCCCACGCTGGCACGCGGCTGAAAGTGGTGTTGCTCGGCTCGGCACCTTTGCTCATTCAATCCGGTCTCACCGAGAGTCTGGCGGGGCGTTTTGAGACCCTCCCGGTCCCGCACTGGTCATTCGGTGAGATGCGGGAAGCCTTTGGCTGGGACCTGGAAAAATTCCTGATCTTCGGGGCCTACCCCGGAGCCGCGCCGCTGGCGGATGATCCGGACCGCTGGCGCCAATACATCCACGACTCGCTCATCGAAACCACGCTTTCACGGGATATTCTGTTGCTCACCCGGGTCGACAAGCCCGCCCTGCTCCGGCGTCTGTTTCATCTCGCCTGCGCCTATTCCGGTCAGATCCTCGCCTACCAGAAAATGCTCGGCCAGTTGGTCGATGCCGGCAATACCGTGACCCTCGCCCACTACCTCCAACTCCTCGAAGGCGCGGGCATGGTCGCCGGGTTGCAGAAGTTTGCCGGCAACCAAATCCGCCAGCGCGCCTCCAGCCCGAAACTCCAAGTCCTCAACACCGCGCTCATGACCGCCCAGTCCGGTCGCGCTCCCGATGCCTGGCGCACCGACGGCGATGCCTGGGGGCGCCTGGTCGAGTCCGCCGTCGGCGCCCACCTCGTCAACACCGCCATCGGCACCGGAATCCAGGTCACCTACTGGCGCGAGCGCAATCTGGAGGTCGATTTCGTCCTCCAGCGCGGCGACGCCCTCGTCGCCATCGAGGTTAAAACCGGCGGCCGCAAGCAAACCCTGCCCGGCATCGCCGCCTTCGACAAGGCCCACCACCCCACCAGCAAACTCCTCGTCGGCGGCCAAGGCATCCCCATCGCCGAATTCCTCCTCGCCCCCGCATCCCACTGGCTCGCCTAAGAAAATGCGAACACCTCACGTCCCCTGGAATGAACACGTACGCCGAACATCCAACATCGAACGCCCAACGTCGAACATCCAACGTCGAACATAAGAGGCGAAAGTAACAGCCAGAGTGGCACATCTTTCTCTCTTGGTTCTCTTCGGTTCAACGTTGGAAGTTCAGCGTTCGATGTTCAATGTTCGCCTTTCCCCATGAATCGCCCCAGCTCAGCACGCAGTTCTCTTCCAATTTGCCAATCCAAAATTGCCTCCGGCCATGCCAGTTTGGGCTGCGCTGGCTTCTTCCAAGTTCGCTAGCGCTCACTCCGCGTTCAAAATCCAAAATCTCTTCCCTCTCCCGCATCCCAAACTACAACCCCAAAACACCATGAGCAAATGTCGATACTGCAATTCGAGTTCCTATGGATCAGGCTGTTCAAACAGTCAGCACAAGAAGCATGAACACACGGATGATGACCGCAAATGTTAATTCTGTGGCTCATCCTCTTACGGCAGCGGTTGCTCTAACAGCCAAACAGGCAAACACCGCCACGGCCATGGTGGCAATAAGTGCGTCTGGTGCGGCTCCTCATCAACTGGCAGCGGATGCTCCAATAGCCCCTTCCGCACACACGAGAAATAGAGAATCCAAACTGTCCCCTGGAATGAATGCGAACGCCGAACATCCAACATCGAACGCCCAACGTCGAACCAAAGAGCGCACACGGCCACAGCAAGGCTCCTCCTCAAGAGGGGCACGGGCGGCCCGCCAGTGTGGCAATTCGCAGCCAACCTGGCCGGGCATTGCGCATCGACAACGCAGTGCCGGGTACCGTTCTCCCACACGGCCAAGCTGGCCGTGCCCCACTTGGATGCTCGCCTTCCCCCAATGAACCGAACCGCCTCCGCGCAAAGCTCTCTTCCAATCCAAAATTCAAAATCTCACCTCCTCCGTCCTCTTCATTTCAGCTTTCTGCCATGGACCATCCAATCGAAAAAGACCTGCAAGAATCCCTCCGCGAACCATTCATTGGAATCTGGGCCAGAAAGAACCGCATCGCGGAGTTGCCCTGAGTGCTTTTTGAAGAAATTGCCATGAGAATGATAAATAGTGAATATGGATA
>CAIYYV010000156.1 GCA_903930425.1 Akkermansiaceae bacterium
CCGTTGCCCCTTTGTTTTTCCCCTACCTCCCCGGAGAGCCGCGCCAGTGCTTGTTCTACAGAGGGCCTGCCCTGACGAACAAAGGGGTCAGACCCCTTTTTGGACCCCTCCTTTTTGGACCCCTTTTTGAAAATATCGCTTTTCTTAGTGTGTATTGGTGTGTATAGTATGACCCATGAACAGCCAGGATATCATCAGCAAACTAACGCGGGAAGGCTGGGCCCGCGTGGGCGGCAAAGGCGATCACATGAAATTCAAGCACCCGGAAAAGACGGGGCATGTGGTGGTACCGCACCCGAGAAAAGACATTCGGCTGGGCACTTTGCGCAGTATTTACCGTCAGGCCGGCTGGGCCTGGAAGGAGTGAGTGATGCTTTATCCGGTTTACGTGGAAATGGGCGACGAAACGCACGCCCACAGCATGGTGATCCCTGATTTTCCCGGCTGCTTTTCAGCTGCGGACGAATGGGAGCGTATCCCTGCCATGGTGCAGGAGGCGGTTGAGGTCTGGATCGAAGGCGAGGATGTGGCCTTGCCACAAGCCACCGCGCTTGAGGTGTTGGCCAGCCGCCCGGACTATCAATACGGCGGCGTCTGGATGCTGGTCGACGTGGATGTTTCGCGGCTGCGCCCGGCGCGCATCAAGCGCATTAACATCACGCTGCCCGAGGATGTGTTGCAGCGGATCGATACCTATGCGGGCGCACACCACATGACGCGTTCCGGGTTTCTGGCCAAAGCGGCAGAAAGCGCTATCCGGGCTGGATGAAGCGGAAAATAAGAAGAATCAAAGGGGCCAGGCTCAATTAATTTGCATTTAATTTGTTACACTTGTTCCATATTAAATTTGCCGAGTGCCTTTTATGCCTACGATCAGCATGTTTTACGGAATTCTGGTGCTGATGTTCTTTCGGGACAATCGACGGCATCACCTTCCTCACATTCATGTCCGTTATCAAGGGGAAGAGGCTGCTGTCTCCATTGATGATGGGGCGGTATTTGATGGCTCATTGCCTCCGAAGCAACTCAAGATGGTGCAAGTGTGGATTGAAATCCACAAGGAGGAGTTGCTTGTAGACTGGGAATTGGCTGTCAACGGCGATGAGCCTTTTAGAATCGCTCCCCTTCAGTGAGATTGCCATGTTGATTGATGTTATTGCTGTCAAGGTTCGATCCGGGTTTCAACTCGATCTTGAATTTGAAAACGGTGAACGCCGCAGATTTGATATGCGGCCGCTGCTTTCGATGAAACCATGGAACCGTATTGCGGCTCCTACGCTGTTTGAACGCGTGCGGGTCGATTACGGCACCGTTGTCTGGCCCGGCGAGATTGATATTGCCCCAGAGACGCTCTACGACGACTCGATTCAGTTCTCTGATTAAAGGGGCCACCCATTCCCCAACGGATTACCGGATTAAATACCGGATTAATGACGCATTCCCCCTCTTTTGCTAGTCGGAACTGGATCGTGGATCGGGTCAAGCAGTTGTCGGGCGTGTTCGCCATCGATGTCGCCGCCTACGCGGTGATGAGCAATCACTATCACCTGGTGCTGCGCGTGGATGCGGAACGCGCCAGGCAGTGGGACGATGCCGAGGTATTGCGCAGATGGTCAC
>CAIYYV010000157.1 GCA_903930425.1 Akkermansiaceae bacterium
AGGCTCCCCATGAATCCCAGACTCCCAGCCAGTTCCGCTGCGGGACACCGTCCACTCCAGCCGTGGCAGGAGTGGCATCCAAAATACCCGCCGAAGCGGTGATGCGTTGATCCGGGCCCGCCTGTTTTTGCAGTTCACCAATGGCCAACATCAAGGCAAGCCGGGCATTGGCCTTTGCCGCTGCCATGTCCTTCCCCTGCGCCGTTGCGCGCAACGAAACACTGGAAAGGGTGAGCAAGCCCACTGCGACCAGTGTCAGCAGGATCAACAACAGGAGCGTTACCACCAAGGCGAATCCCCTGACCCGCAAACCACGCGGTCTTTGGTGCCTGACGGGCCGCTTCCATGCTGGGGTTTTCATGAATTTCAAGTATTTCCGCAAAGAATCTGATTGCGAAGATAGACGCACTCCAAAGTCCGACGACGCAGTGCTTCTATGAATGATCCATCATCACACCTCAGTCGTCAATTATGAGATTGCGTAATCGAATTATCTTTTCTGGGCACTCGAGGGTGCTCCAGACGCTTGCGATCCTGCTGGAGGATCTTGCGGGTGGCGGGACCGGCGGTTTCCCGCCGCTATGTGAGGGCAAGTCTGCATCCCTAGCCGAATTCGAGCTTCCCCACTTCATGCTTGATCTGACATCCATGATCTCCTATCCATTTCCATTAACCCCGTCATCCTAGTTGAGCCACTTCGTGGCCGGACTTCGGGCTCCACCTCAGTTTGCAGGAGAATGAAGCATATGAAAATTCCAAAAAAACAGTATAACCGGATGCGCCCGCTGATTGCGAGTGCGGTGATGATCATGACGGGCTGCGGCCCTCCTCTGGGTCTGGGCGAGAGCGGCACCGATCTGAACGGCCAAATCGAAAAACTCAGTTCCGATATCAGTTTGCACCAAGGAATTATGGAAAGAGTGGAACGCACCGTCAAGAAACTGGAAGCACGGACCGCCCACCTCGCCAACAAGCCCAGGGAAAATTGGACCTACCCGGAATGTGCCAACACAACTGAGTTGGACGATCAGAGGATATCACTCCAGCAGAAGCAAAAAGCCCTCAAGCAGGAAAAGGAGCTGCTTGAGCGCAAGAAAGCCCTTAAAATCAAATGGGACCAGGCCGATAAAAACAAAGCTCTCCCCAAGAACACGATGAACGATAATGCCACCAATGTGATCAAGGCCAATATGAAACCTCCTGCAGTCAAAACCGGATGTTAATCATCTCAAGGGCACTCGCGATGGCAGGCGTGTCCCGCTATTTGATGGCAAGATACTTCATGCTTGAGAAGTTCAGGTTCCATACCCTGATGAAGGTCTCAAACGCGGCCGGGTCCTGCTGATGCAGTTTTTCGCGGACGAACGCGCCAAGTTCTCAACGGCCTTCACAAAAAAGCAATTGCCTAGCACATAAAAAAACGGGGTCAGTGATGACCCCGTCAGAGAACCTATCAGGTTTGACAATGAACCTTATTTCCTGGCCCGGTGTCTCATGACTACGGCACCAATCAGGCCCGCGCCGAAGAGCACGAAGGTGGACGGCTCAGGCACGGCAGGCACAGATACTGAACCGCTGGTTTGCTCTACAAGGCCGTCAATGTTTGAATTGACCGGGTCATGTTTGGTCGCATCCGCGGCAAACGTGCCATCAGTTTGTTGATCATAGATCGACATGGCGGTGAACAGTCCGAGGCCGTTGCTTAATTCCAGCGGTCCCGTGATCGTAGGCCCATCGTATACCCAGGTCAGGTTGGGAATATCGGGGTCATCGAGAACGAAAATGCTCCGCGGCGTGGTCCCCACATTCAAGCTCTGGAAGAGCCAGTTTGGGGGCTGGGTATTGCTGTCGGGAATGAAGCCGGCAAAATCGTAGATGGTGAAATAGTCTTGATACTCAGTGCTCTTGACTCCCGTAAAGCCAGAAGTGGCTAAGGGAAAGGCACCGATAGAACTGAATTCCTGGGGGGCGCCCAGTTCTGTGTGGTAGGTCCATGACCAGTTGTTGGTGCTACCGGTTACGCTGTTGAGAAACGGGGTAACATTCGTTTGCGCTGGTGCGGTGCCGATGGCTAACAGGGTGAGTGCGACGAGCGTGGTGAGAATTCTTTTCATAACGTGTTCCTGCTTTTGTGGATAGATTTTCCTGTCTGGTGTTACTGCTCAGCAATGGCTTTCACCATGTAGGCCGTTGTAAGAGCCGGTCGTGGTGGACTCCTTTCATTTTTTGATCGAGACCAAATGAAAGGAACCCGCAAGGGGATAGAACTTGGTGACCGGGCTGGCAAGCAGTTTTTTCAAATGTTCGGGCTTCGTGTTTGGGTGAACGATGGAGCCGCTGAGCGCCGCGGGGGCGCCGCGGGGGCGGCGCATGAGCGGCGCGGATTACGGCAGGGATTTCTTCACGATTTGCCATGACACGCCGGCGTCATCGCTCTTGAATATGCCATTTCGGCAGCACAGCCAGAGGGCCATGGAAGTGGGATCAGCCACAAGCCCGGTGATCTCCTGCAGCGCTGCATCGGATTTACGGACATTCCAGTAGACCGACCAAAAGTAATCGATTTTTCCGGCATAAAGTGACGCCGCAGGGGTCGGCGAGTAGGGCGCGGCATAAACATCACTGCGATCTTTTGCGGGTGGGCGCGAGGTGACCGCTAAATACGGGGTATCGGCGGCGATGGTGCGGTATTGATAGAATACCTCCAGATTGTTGCAGTAATACATGCCATGCGTGGTGGCGAAATACAGGTAGTTTCCGCCTTCAGCAATGCTTTCATACGCCACATTATTGATGCCGAGCCCTTGCTTCTCGAGTACTTTATTGAGGTTCATCTCTCCGGTGTCCGCCACATAAATCAGGCCGAAGCGGCGAGGATCGAGTAGTGACATTTCGGGTGATTTGGCGGCCGGGTCTGCGGACGTCCCGACAATGAGCAAATCCTTCACATAAGGACTGAAACCCACCACGGTGATCCGCTCACCTTTCAAGCCAACATACCTTATTTTCCCTTCATGGCCTTCGGCGGATCGGAGTCCGCCGCTCCTTGCCATGGGCAATTCACGATACCATTCCTACTCTTTCTGATCCAGTCGGATACTCGCCGTATTGAGCATGCGGACCTTCAGGTCAGCAGCAGTGGCGTGAAGCAGCATTACGGTTCCTTCACGTGCTGACGGGCCGCCGCCGGTCATCACAGGGAAAGGCGGAATGATCTGCCATGTGTTTGTGCCGGTTTGTTGACGGTCCTTGCCATCCCCGCTCCAGATAGGGAGGGAAATCGTGATGTCCTTGCCTTTGGGGATCAGTCCAAAGCTGTGGGAATGTCCGCTCATTTGCAGGTCGATCCCGGCATTCGCCAATGCAGGTTCCCATATTTTTCGGGACGCCTCGGAATAGCAGTTAAAATCATTCTGATAGAGTGGAAGATGGCTCAATAAGACCCGCCACGATTTCTGATCCTTTGCCTTGTCGGCGAGTCTTCCCTTGAGCCAGTTCATCTGCATCTCGCGATAGGGATTGAAGTAGGGGGGATCCCGATCCCCATCCTCACCGCAATCCATGGCGATGAACCAGACGGGACCGATCTGCATGTCAAATTGATATTTCTGCTCATTTGGCTGTGCCCCTGGGTTATCGAGATTAGGCAGATCAAACAGATAGGCCATTTGCTGCTTGAAACTACCGCGGAATTCATGATTCCCACGCACAAAAATCATGGGCTTCTCCGACGCGTTGAGCAGACGCACGTATTGATCGAGCACGATAAAGACCTCGTTCATGGATGGATCACTCCAGCAGTCACCGAGAAGGGCAGAAAAATCATAATCCTCAGGGGTCAATTGCTTTGTGAGAAGCTTCAGGGTTTGCACATTGCTGTGAAGATCGTTGTAGGCGGCCATCGTGATGGACGCCGCTTTGGGATTCACTGTCTTGAAAACATGGACAGGTTCTTTTTGGTTCCGACTGTCCTGCTCATAGTTCAGCTCATATTGGTATGCGGTACCGGGTTTAAGCCCGGTAAGGCGCGTTTTCCAAATCGTCCACGGCGTCCCTGGAATGGTCGTCGCTACGGCGCTTGTCGTCGTCATCGATTGCGCCCCTTTGGCTGCCCAGCGCACAATCACCTTCTCCGCCTTCTGTGCTGCAAAACAAAGAGTCATCGCTTCCGGCGAGGGGTTCTGCAGATACGGTCCCACCGTCTGCGGCACAATCGGCGGCACCGCTTTCTGATCCTGACCCATCACTGCCGACGCCATCAGCACCCAAATCCACCCAGGAAATAACATCCTGCCTCTCACGAATCGAATCATAGTCCTCATGCTGTTATCTCTTCTTCCGTTCGATGTTCGATGTTCGATGTTAGATGTTAGATGTTAGATGTTCGCATTGTTCCAAACTCTCAACCTCTCAACTCTTCCCCGCCAATCGACCCTCGACCACTCAGGTTCACCGCCGAACTTACCAGTGTGAGGGCGCGGGCGCCAGCTTTTTCCAAGCTCGCAACACGGACTTTTCGGACATCCCCGTCATGTCTTCCCCATGCAAGCCGACCCCCACTCCAACAACCCCGAAAAAGATTCGGCCCGTCACGGTTTGCGCCGCAGGAAAAATCGCACCCCCCAAAAAACCATCGTCCCCACCGAGTCGGAAAAAGAAGAACAGAATACCCAGCAAATGCGCACATTCGGTGCCCATTACCATTGGGCACTGCCGGATGCAGAACGCCGATGCTGGCTCAACGACGGTTCCTCAATGCTGGCAACCCTGCGCGTCTTCAGCTACGGCCATTTTGTCCAATCCAAAGGCCACTTGTGGGAACGCACCCACTTGCAGGAAGGCATCCTCATCTACTGCACCGATGGCAAGGGCTTCTACTGGCAGGACGGCCACGAATGGGAAGTCCACCCAGGCGACCTCCTTTACTGCCCACCCTCCACCCATCACCGCTACTGGGCCGATGAAAACCAGCCCTGGACCATCCACTGGATGCACCTCTCAGGCGACGCCCTCCCCGAATATGAATCCCTGCTTGGGCTGTTAGAACGCGGACCCCTCCGCCACATCGGCATCCACGACAACATCAAGGCCGATTTTACCCGCCTCACCCTCGAACACAGCTCCGCCAGCGGAGAATTATACTGGTTCTCCATCCAATCCATCGCCCTCGCCATTCTCGGCCACATCGCCGAACTCCCACACCACATCGCCGACATCGCCGACATCGCCGACATCGCCGACATCGCCGACTCCTACGGCCCCGTCCAAAAAATCATCACCCTGATGCGCAACTCGCTCGATCAACCGTACGACGCGCGCCGCTTCTCTCGCGAACTTGGCTGCAGCGAACGCCACTTCGCACGCCAATTCCGCAGCGTCACAGGCATGTCGCCCGGCGATTGGTTTATCCAACGAAAACTCGAACGTGCCTGCGCCCTCTTGTCCCAGCCCGGCATCCGCATCAAGGACGTCGCAACCCTCCTCGGCTACTCCGATTCCTTCTATTTCAGCCGCCTCTTCAAACGCGCCATCCACAGCTCCCCCCAAACCTACCGCCGTAAGCAACTCTCCCACCCCACCCCCCAAGCCCCCCTCAAATACAAGTAAGCCAGACCCCCACCCATGCCCCATTCCGCAAGCCCTGCCTGTGCCTGCCGAGCCCCATCGCCGTGGTCATACAAGTGGAGACTCAAATAATAAAGAATGTTCTTGCAAGCTGTCGAGATTTGGTATAGAAGTCGCGCATGGCAAGGAAACGATGGCTCGTGGCATGGAAGGATTCGGTGGTGAAGCCGGTGTTTTACCACTGTATTTCCCGGGTGGTGGATCGGAAGCGG
>CAIYYV010000158.1 GCA_903930425.1 Akkermansiaceae bacterium
ATGCCGAAGGACGGGCGCTGACCCTGCGGGCGCGGGAGGGCGGGCCGTTTCCTTCGCGCTTCGAGCCGTCGCAGTGGGAAGGCATGGCCGCCTTGGAAAACGCCGCGCTGGATGCCGTCCGGTTTCAGCAGCGGCCTTATGTGCCCGCTCTGGCGGATTTGCCGTCGGGAAATTGGGTTCAGGGCGTGGAGCTGGCGGCCAGGGGGCAGTCGTTTTTCCCGAAGCGCACCCCGCCTTCCGCGCACCCGCCGGAGTCCGCCAAGTTGAAGCTCGCGCCCCTGCTTTATCCGCTTTCCGGGATTTCCGCCGCGACGTTGCCTGCGGTTCTCCCGCTGTTTGAAGCCGCAGTGGATGGCGTGATGTCCTCGGCGTCCTGGCGCTTTCTCGTGCGTTTGAATCCCGATGGCGGCGTGGCAGAGTGCGTTTCGCTCGAAAAAGGTGGCGAGGCGGGGGCTCCGGAGCTGGAGGCTTGGCTGCATAAAATCCATTTCAAGCCGGAGTTCAAAGCGTCCTTCCGCTGGATCGCCGTGGGCATCGGCTTCACCAACCAACCCGTCGCCGATGGACCTGACGCTCGCTGATTTCGTGCTCTTCGTGCTGGTCGGCACCTTCGCGCTGGTGCCGTTTCTCGCGGTGGTCTCGCGCACCTTGGACGCGCGGGCGGAAAAGCGCTCGCTCGCGAACCGTGTCATTTGCCGGCTCTGCCTGCACGCGTTCGAGCAAACCAGCCACGCGAAAACCGTCGATTGCCCGATCTGCGGCGCGCTGAATGATAGAGGCCGCAGCTGTCGGCTCGGGTGACAGCCTTTATTTTTCGTGCCTTGTCGCGGATTTCCTGCTTTCCCTCGCCCCGACCCCGCCGACTTTCCCTTGCCCATGTCCACCGAGCTGACCCGTAATTTCTCCATCATCGCCCACATCGACCACGGAAAGACCACGCTTTCCGACCGACTGATGGAAATGACCAGCACCGTGACGATGCGCGAAAGCAGCGCCCAGCAGCTCGATTCCATGGATCTGGAGCGCGAAAAGGGCATTACCATCAAGTCCCACCCGGTCGCCATGGAATACACGGCGAAGGACGGCAAAACCTACAAACTCAACCTGCTCGACACCCCCGGCCACGTCGATTTCTCCTATGAAGTCTCCCGCGCCCTCGCTGCCTGTGAAGGGGCGATCCTGATGGTCGATGCCGCCCAAGGCGTCGAAGCCCAGACCGTCGCCAACCTCCACCTCGCCACCGAGCAGAACCTGCTCATCATCCCGGTCCTCAACAAGATCGACCTGCCCGCCGCCGACGTGCCGAAGTGCAAGAAGCAGCTCGAGGAGATCCTCTGCATCCCCGCAGAAGATTGTATCCCCTGCTCCGCCAAGGCCGGCATCGGGATCGAGGACATTCTCGAAGCCATCATCGCCCGCGTCCCCGCGCCGAAGGAAAATCCTGACAAACTGCTGCGTTGCTCGGTGTTCGACTCACTCTACGACACCTACCGCGGCGTCGTCTCCTACGTCCGCGTCTTCTCAGGCTCGGTCAAGCGCGGTCAACGCGTGAAACTTTTCGCCACCGACCGCACCTACGAGGTCAAGGAGGTGGGCGTCTTCACCCCGAAAATGACCCCGCGGTCCAAGCTCGTTGCCGGCGATGTCGGTTATGTCATTGCCAACATGAAATCCGCCAGCGAGGTGAAAATTGGCGACACCATGACGGACTCCACGCACCCGTGTCCGGAGCCGCTTCCGGGTTACAAGGTCATTCAGCCCATGGTGTTTTCAGGAATCTATCCGGTGGATTCATCGGACTACGAGTCCCTCAAAATGGCCATGGGGAAACTCCAGATCAACGATCCCGCGTTCACCTATCAGCAGGAAAGCTCAACGGCCCTCGGCTTCGGCTTCCGCTGCGGGTTCCTCGGCCTGCTCCACATGGAAATCATCCAGGAACGCCTCCGCCGCGAGTTCGACATGGACGTGATCTCCACTTATCCCTCCGTGATCTATCAGATCACCCTGACCGATGGATCCGATCTCATCGTGGACAACCCGGCGCTTTTCCCGGAAACCCAGATGATCCAGGAAATCCGCGAACCCATGGTCAATGTGTATATCATGGTACCCGGCGATTATATCGGCGATGTGATGCAGCTCGTGCTCGAAAAACGCGGCGATGTCACCCACACCGAGACCATCGATGACTCGCGTGTCATGCTTTCCTGCTGCCTGCCGCTCGCCGAAATCCTCGTGGACTTCAATGACAAACTCAAATCCATGACTCGCGGATACGGATCCATGGACTACGAGCATGCCGGCTATCGCGCCGCCAAAATGGTCAAAATGGACATGCTCATCGCCGGGGATCCGGTCGAGGCGTTCTCCACCATCGTCCACCGCGACAAGGCCGAATCCTACGGCCGATCCCTCGCCTCCAAACTCAAGGACGTCATCCCCGCTCACTTGTTCGTCGTCGCCATCCAGGCCGCCGTCGGCGGCAAAATCGTCGCCCGTGAGTCGATCTCCGCCATGCGGAAAAATGTGACCGCCAAATGCTACGGCGGAGATATCACCCGGAAACGAAAGTTGTTAGAAAAGCAGAAGGAGGGGAAGAAGAAGATGAAACTTTTCGGCAAGGTCAACATCCCTCAGGACGCGTTTATCAAGGTGCTGAAATCGGGTGATTGACCCGGATGCCCGGCTGCGGGTTTCAATCGTCCTCGTCCTTGGCACCCTTGACGCGGACTTTGCCGCGAAGCTTGGCTTCGATAAACGGATCGAGATCGCCGTCCATCACGTCCTGGATGCTGCCGGACTCCTCGCCGGTCCGGAGATCGAGGACTTTCTGATAGGGCTGGAAAACATACGACCGGATCTGGTTGCCCCATGACACGTCGCCCTTTTCGCCATACGCGCGGTCCGCGTCGGCCTTTTGCTTGTCTTCCTCAATCGTGTAGAGCTTGGCCTTGAGGATCTGATAGGCGAGTTCACGGTTCTGGCCCTGCGTGCGGGCCGCCGTCGAGCGGATCAAAATGCCGGTCGGCAGGTGCCGCAAAATGACGGCGGTTTCCACCTTGTTGACATTTTGTCCGCCCTTGCCGCCGGAACGGGTCGTGGTGATCTCGATGTCTTTTTCGTTGATCTCGATGTGGATCTCCTTGGAAACTTCAGGAGTCGCGTCGATCGAGGCAAACGAGGTGTGGCGTTTTGCGTTTGAGTCGAAGGGTGAAATTCGAACAAGCCTGTGGACGCCGCGTTCATTTTTGAGAAACCCATAGGCGTAGTCGCCGCTGATTTTCAAGGTGGCGGTGCGCAGGCCGGCTTCATCGCCATCCTGCCAATCTAAGGTCTCGACGGTGTAGCCCTTGCGCTCGGCCCAGCGGGTATACATGCGGTGAAGCATTTGCGCCCAATCGCAGGCCTCGGTGCCGCCTGCTCCGGCGGCGATGACGAGGAAGCACGGGGAAATGTCACTCGGTTGGTCGAGCAGGGTGAGCAGTTCGTAGGAACGAATGTCATCCTCCAATCCTTTGGCGTTGGCCAGTGCCTCGCGGGCCAGCTCGGCATCGTCGAATTCCTTGGCGAGCGAAACCCCTTCATCAATGTCGGCCACTCGCGCATCGAGTTGCAGGAACGCATCGAGTTTTTTCTTCAGTCCCGCGGCTTTGCTGCTGATCGATTTTGCCTTGTCGGCGTCATTCCAAAACTCGGGGGCACCCATGGCCTCCTCGAGAGTGTGGATTTCACGTTCGAGGGCCGGGACGTCAAAGATACCTCCTGAGCTTCGACAAACGGCTTTTGAGGCCGGTCGTGTCGAGCGCCAGGAGGTCAGCGGTGGGAAGTAATGACATGCGGCCGAAAGGAAACTCGATCCCGAACCCCGAGGCAAGACGGAACCCGGCTGGACTTGGCCCATGATTCATGCAGTTGCATCCATCATGCGTCAATGGGACGACAAAACACCAACCACAGGGCACGCGTTTGAAATCCATCCCGTTTCCGGGGATTATGTGCTTGATTAAATTCCCGATTATGGTAATTTATTCTGCGTGATCAAGAGCTTTGCCGATGTCGAAACCGCAAAAGGTATTCCGATTGGTGCCATCCCGTAAACTTCCCGACGAGATTCAACATCGCGCCAAAGTGAAGCTCGATCAACTTCATGCGGCATCCGAACTCAACCATCTCCGGGTTCCTCCAAGCAATCGCCTCGAAAAACTCTCCGGTAACCTGAAAAACTTCCACAGCATCCGCATCAACCAACAATGGAGAATTGTATTTCTGTGGCATGATCATCACGCCAACCAAGTCGCCATCACCGACTATCACTAACACCATCATGAAAACCATGCCCCTGCCCAATGCCTTCGCGGAAACTCTCCGGGACACACTCGACGAATGGCCTGCCACTCAGAAGGAAATTTCCGCCGCCACCGGCATTCTCGCCTCGCATCTATCCGAAATGAAAGCCGGACGCCGCCGCTGCACCCCGGAATATGATCTGCGTTTGTCCCGCTTCTTCAGCATGGAAGAAGGCTTTTGGATGCGTCTCCAACTCCATTACGAAATGCAGCGCGTCCGCCTCGAGCGCGGGGCGGAGATCGATGCCAAGGTCAAGCCCGCTGCCTGAGCCGCAGGGGGTCTCCGGCTGGACCTGAGCGGGCGGTGTGGCCGACTTTTTGAAAAATGCGTGAACGGGGCTCGCGTGTTGGCGCTGTCGCGGGAGAGTTGGCGCTTGAATCTTCGCTTTGACCGCCCTACTCCAAGGGCCGCATGGATCCAATGCACCCTTACGAACACCTCTCGCTTTTCACTGTGGGCCTGATCTTGAGCGCCTGGTTGATAGGTAGCCATGCGCTCATGCTCGCAAAACCGTCACAGGTGCAGGCCTTCCTGAAAAAATTCCCGCGTGACCCCGTGATCGGCCAGGTGCTTCTGGGCATCGGCCTTGCGTGGTTCTGGCTGCTCATCGCACCCGAAGGGCTCGGCAAGCTCAGCGCGCTTGCGATGGATCTCGGTGAATTCAACGGTGCCAAGCCGATGTTGCGCATTCTGGTGCCGGTTTCCATGGTGTTAGTGGCCACCAGCGTGAGGGATTTTCTCGCCGTGCGCGCACTGGGCGTGCTCGGGCTCATGATCGCCGCTCCACTGTTAGAAGCCGCCTTCCTCAAATCCCCGACCTCGCGCTTGCTCGTGCCCTTCTATGCTTATGCCTTGCTCACGGCCTCGCTTTTCTGGGTGGGCATGCCCTATCTGTTTCGTGATGCGGTCACTTGGATCACCGCCGAAAAAACCCGCTGGTCGTGGTTTGCGCTTGGCGGGCTTGGCTATGGAATCGCCACCCTCGTGTGCGCGCTGATGTTTTGGCGGGCTTATTGAAGCCCCTTCGCCGCGCGGCGCTGTGAGACGATGTGTGCCGGATGCGAAGACTGCGGCTTCAGTAAACAGGAGCTCCTGAAGTGTCCGCATTATTGGGGGCGCTTCTGCCGCCACCTTGGACCTTGACGGCGGATTTTTCCATCCCCTCACCCGTGATGCGCATGTCTCGCCCTATGCCGATAAACGTGTTGCAGGCACTTGTTAGGATGCTTGCCGCAGCCAGAGTGATCCATAGAATTGATTTCATCGCACGTGATCTTACCCAAAATCCACGGTGCCGCAAGGGGATTTTGTCAATGTTTCTTAATAAGATACCCGGATTGGATGGCTGCTAAAAATCAAGTGGCGTTTCCCCTTGAGGCGCTGTGGAGGACTCCTCGTGCAGCGCATGGAAAATCTTGATCGCGGCATAGGCGTCATTCGCCGCATAAATCAACTGCCGGTCGGATAAGTCTCTGGCCGCCCAGTTGGAAGTGGTGACCGTCTTGGATTTCAAAAGTTTGCGATTGAAAAACATGGCGATTGCGGACTTCGCGCCCACGGCGTTCGAGTAGCCGCGTTTCTTGAACGAGCGATCAAGATCGATGATGGCTTCGGGGCGAATGCCAAACCGGTTCGCGATCTGGTGCAGGTCCCCGCCAAGTCCAAAGCCGATCTTGGTGAGATCGGGGGAACTCAGGAGATGCAGGATGACCGGATGGCTCTCCACACAATGCGATTGAAAAATAAATGCTTTTTCCAGTGTGGAAAATTGCAGCACATGCGGTCCTTCGGATTGTTGTCCCTTGTGAAATGTCGGCTTCGACTCGGTGTCGAAACCCACGAAGCGCGTGCCCATGAGTTCCGTCATCGCTCGCCCGGCTTGTTCTGCGTTCGTGACCACAAAAATCGACTCTAACCCGAGTCCTTGGAAGGGCTTTAATTCGGCAATGGCGGATTTGTGCGGGGTCGTTTTGGGCACGATCATGGAAGCAGTGGTTCGACGGGTCTCAACGAGGGCTTTTACATCATCGACGCAGGCGTCATAAAATCAAGCCCCGGATGAGAGGCGGTCGCATCGATGAGAAAAATCATGACGGCCCCAATCACTCAGCGTGACAATCGCCGGCGCAGTAAGGCGAGCGCGTCTTGAGCTTCCGTCACGCGCAGCAGATGGGTCGCTGTGAGATACGCGGCCGCCGCCGCCGCCACCGTGGCGATCAATCCGCCCGCCCGCCGTGCCCATGTCAGACCGGTGAGATCCGGGAAGAGGAAGTGCCTTGCCAGCAGGCAAACCCCAGCCATCACCGCAGCCGCGACCGCCAATTTGGCGAGCAAGCCTAACAAGTCCCGGGTACCGATGTCCCCCACGAATTGGCGCATCGCGAAAAACAGGATCAGGAAGTTCACGGTGGCGCTGATGCTCGTGGTCAGCGCCAGCGACTCGTGGCCCCAGTGCATCACAAACACAAAAAACCCGTTGAAGCCCAAATTCAGACCGAGTGCAAACAGGCTGACTAACAGCGGCAGCCAACGCTTGTCGATCGCATAAAATGCCGGCTGCAGGACTTTGAGCCACGCGTAACACAACAAGCCGTAGCCATAAGCCCGCAAGGCCACTGCCGTTTGCATTCGATCCACCGCGTCAAAGGCACCACGCTCATAAAGCACACTCACAATCGGCTCCGCCAACAAGACCAATCCAAGCGTGGAGGGCAGAACCAAAAAGGCGACCAAGCGCAAACCCTTGGCCAGAGTCGGTTTAAAATCTTCGGAAACGCCGCCGACCGCCGAGCGCGCCAAGGCCGGCAAGGTGACCGTCGCCACCGCTACCCCAAACACCCCGATCGGCAGTTGCATCAACCGGAAGGCATAACTCAACCAACTCACCGCGCCTTCCCCGACCCCGTAAGCAAACATCGCGTTGATCACCACGTTGATTTGCACGACCGAGGCGGCCACCACGGCCGGACCCATCAACCTGAGAATTTGCCGGACTCCCGAGTCCCGCCATTGGAAATCCGCGACAAACCGATAGCCCGCCGCGCGCAAGGCCGGAAATTGGCACAGCCACTGCGCCAGGCCACCGATCACCACACCCATGGAAAATCCGATCAGACTTCGCGGTCCCCAGGTGGGATCCATGCACCACCCGAGACCCGCGCCACCGATCATGGATCCGAGATTGAAAAAACACGACGCCATCGCCGGCATACCGAAAATGTGACGCGCGTTGAGCAGGCCCATCACCAGCGCCGCCAAAGAAACTAACAAAATGAACGGATACATCACCCGCACCATGGTGACGGTGAGCGCGATTTCCTCCGGATTGTAAAGGCGCGGCGAGTTGCCGCTGCGCGACAGGGACGTGAGGAAATCGACAATCCATGGGGCGGCGAGTATTCCGAGCACTGTCACCAAGCTCATGAACACCGCGGTCAAGGTCATCATTTTGTTCGCCAAGGCCCAGGCGGATGCCTCGCCCTCCGCCTTGAGCTTCTTGGAAAAAACCGTCACGAAGGCCTGCGACAACGCGCCCTCGGCAAACAAATCGCGCAGCAGGTTGGGCACTTTGAAGGCCAAGTAAAAACAATCCATCCACTTGCTGCCGCCGAACAGCCCGGCAAACATCATTTCGCGCAGCAAGCCAAGCACCCGGCTCGCCATGACGGCGGCGCTGACTTTCCAAGTGGCTTTGGCGCTCATCTGTACGGAAAAAGGGTGACCGCGCTTCGCGGAACGACTGTCTCATAACCCGATCCCGCCCCGATGGCTATCGCTGCTTGATGAAATTTCCGACATGGGCAATTTCAAACGGCCTCGGGCACCATGAGAGCGCCAAAAAAAATCGCCGATCGCGAATGCCGTCGCTTGACGAAGCGATCCATCCGTGGCTCATTCCGCAGTCCCGCTGGAAAGAATAGCTCTTGACAGAACTCCTTCGGGTCCACTTCCTAAACGCAGCACCCCGTATGTCGTCGAAGTCGCCCATTTCCGCCGCATGTTTTGCGGCTTTCTTGTTGTTCAGGTCGCTCACCGATGCGCTTGCGCAGGCCGCCCCCGCCGCCCCCGCCGCCCCCGCCGCCCCCGCCGCCCCCGCCGCCCCCGCCGCCCCCGCCGCCCCC
>CAIYYV010000159.1 GCA_903930425.1 Akkermansiaceae bacterium
ATGCCGTGTTCATCGCCACCCCCTGGACCCTCCACGCTCCGATGTGCATCGGTGCCATGAAAGCCGGTGCCCACGCATTTTGCGAGGTGCCAATCGCTCTGACAGTTCAAGAGATGTGGCAGATCGTCGACACATCGGAAGCCACCGGCCGCCACTGCATGATGATGGAAAACGTCAACTACGGCCGCGAAGAGCTGCTCTACCTCAACATGGTCCGCCAAGGTGTGATCGGCGAGTTGTTGCATGGCGAGGCCGCATACATTCACGAACTTCGCGGGCAGATGGACAATGGGGACAGCACTGGCTCGTGGCGGACCTTCGAGTATGCCAAGCGAAACGGCAACCTCTATCCGACGCACGGCCTCGGCCCGGTCGCCCAATATATGAACTTGGCCCGGACGGAGGACACGTTTGGCCGCCTTGTTTCGTTTTCATCGCCCGCCAAAGGCCGGTCGCTTTACGCGAAGAAGTCCGAAAAACTCAGCAACCCCGAGTTCAAGAATCTCAACTACAAGGGTGGCGACATCAACACGTCGATCATCAAGACCGCGCTGGGTCGCACCATCATGGTGCAGTGGGACGAAACCTCACCGCGCCCATACACGCGCCACAATCTGATCCAAGGGACCAAGGGAACTCTCACCGGATTTCCTAACAGAGTTGCTATTGAAGGCGGCAAGAAGCCGTATCATGAATGGACCCAGGGTGCGGACTGGGAAGAGATTGCCGCCAAATACGAGCACCCGTTCTTCAAGCGGATGGGTGAGCTATCCAAGCAGATGGGCGGTCACGGCGGCATGGATTACCTGATGCTCTATCGGATCATCGATTGTCTGCGCAAGGGAGAGCCGTTAGATCAGAACGTCTATGAAGGGTGCTTCTGGTCCGCGGTTTCCCCGCTGAGCGAAAAATCCGTGAGTGAGGATGGAACGCCGCAGGTTTTCCCGGATTTCACCCGCGGCCAATGGAAAACCACCCCTCCCCTCGGCATCATCGCGTAGGGGTTTGCCATCGCATGGGAATCGCCACGGGAAAGCTCGTGGCGATTCATTCAGGTCCAGCCAGCACAGGTCATAAGGGGTGTCATCGTCGTCAACACGCCCACACGCCAGCCGCGCATAGTCATCATCTGCCGATGGATCACAGGCCATGGCGGTCTTCAACCGCTTCGAGAAGGAAACAGATATCCAAGTGGATCTCGCATCGCTGAATCTAACAGACGCATACAAGGTAAGGGACCTGTGGCGTTGCGCCGACGAGGCACCGGCGAAGGGCAAGCTTTCGATGCACCTGGGTCGTCACGGTGTCAAATTCGTAAAGCTTTCGTCTATCACGCAAGCCGGAATGTGAATGGTATCACCCGGCATAACAATCGAGGACGCATTTCAACAAACACGGGACATCTCATGAATCAGAACAGATTATTGACACTGAGCGCGCTGCTGTTGGGGCCTGTAGCGACGCTGAGAGGTGCGGACGCGCCCATGCCAGGAAACACCCCAAGCAACGTGATCCGATTCAACGACAGGTGGGAATCGTTCACAGTTCTATTCGATGATCCGGCCATTGTTTTTGCGGGAAGGAAGCCGATTCCATCGGTCAAATGGAAACTCCTCTCCGTTTCCAGCGAGGAAACACAAAGCGAGATCTCCCCGGCGACGCACGCATTCGACAACGACGCGGGCACGTTTTGGCACACCCGCTACACGGGAGGCGCCGAAAAATGTCTCACGACCGGCAACGGTCCGGTCACCATCACCGCCGCCGATGGCCTGCCTCCCGCTCAAATTACCCTTGCTCCGTAATATCATATCTCTATTATCTCACAACATGCTGCCCACCAGAAACTTCAGCACAAAACCCGACTTTGATGAATGCATCGCCCGCATCTACGCTTGGTATAGGCAAACCATCATCGACCGGCCGCCGGTGCGGTTCCACCATCACAATGTGGAATACGAAAAGCACCGCAGCATCGCTGGGCCATGGAAATCACCTCATGATCGTTGGCTGGATTTGGATTTTCAGCTCAAGACCTTCACTGACTAGTTAAAAGGCGCAACCTTTCTCGGAGAAACCTTTCCGGTCTTCTGGCCAAATTTAAGCGCGATCGCTTACAACCTGTTTCTAGGCCAAGCACCTGAATTTGATGACGTCACCGCCTGGGTTCACCCCTGTGTCTCCAATCTCGACGATCTTCCGCAGTTAAAGATCCAGCGGGACAATCGATACTATCAGGCGATAGAGCGGCTCACCGCCATGGCGTTGGCCGTTGCCGACGGAAAATTCATGGTCGGCTACACCGATATGTATGCCGGGATCGACTGCACTGCGCAGTTGCGCGGCGCGGAACAAATGTGCTTGGATTTGATCATGGATCCGGACGGACTGAAGCGCCTCATCCATGCGGCCTTCTCGGAATACGCTGAGGTTTACAGCCGTTTTGACGCCACTCTCAAGTCCCACAATCAGCTATCGGTCACTTGGATGAACCTCCCGTCATTTGAAACCTTCAATGTGCTGGCCTGCGATTTTTCAGTCAACATCTCCCCCGATCACTTCGATGAATTCTGCCTACCGGTGATCCGGCGCGAAGCCGAGTGTTATGTGCACAATGTTTTCCACGTCGATGGCAAGGGCGTTGCCAAAAACATCGACTCCATTCTCACCCTGCCAAATCTAGCAGCAATCCAATGGGTCCAGGGCTATGGTATTGATCAGCCGATTTTCCAGTGGGTTCCACTGATAGAGAAAATCCAACAGGCAGGCAAGAGCGTGATCGTAGACCTCCTTCCCGATGAACTGGATGCATTCATGAAACGGGTGGACCCAACCGGAATCATGCTCTGGATTAATGCCGAGCCTGAGCATCAGGCGGAAATTCTCAGGATAGTCAATCGCTGGTAAATCCCAAAAAACATATCATTCATGAGTGATCCAATGATTCATCAAAGCCCGGCTCAAATCGAGGAATTTGAACGCGAGCGCGTTCCGGATCGTGCCACACGAGGACTGAAAAGTTTCCTTGGCATGTTTGCCGGCGAGCATGTTGCCGGCACGGAACTGCTTATCGGCCCGCTCTTTGTTGTTCATGGGGTCAGCGCCTTCGATCTTCTGGTCGGCCTGTTAGTCGGCAATTTGCTTGCGGTGTTCACGTGGACGTATGTCACTGCCCCGATCGCAGTCAAACACCGGTTTACTCTTTATTTCCAACTCGAAAAGATTGGGGGGCGCTCGCTGGTGAAAATCTACAATTTGGCCAACGGGGTTCTTTGGTGCTGCGTTGCGGCAGCCATGATCTACGTTTCCGCCACGGCCATCGCCGTGCCGCTTCACTGCAAAATGCCCGCGCTGAATGACTGGATGCCACCGGGTCCTGGATTGTCCACCACGGTTTTTCTCACAGGACTGTTGTTCACTTTTGTGGCGGCGCGCGGCTACGAGGCTTTGGCGCACTTTGCAAACATCGCATCACCGTGGATGGTCGTGATTTTCGCGGTATTCGGATTCTCCGCGCTACCTGAGCTCGGCATCCATTCGATTGCCGATTTCTGGAGCGTCGCCAACCAGTCAATCTGGCCGGGGCATCCCGCCATCGGCAGAGTGCAATTCACATTTTGGCATGTGATGTTTTTCTCATGGTTTGGGAACATGGCATGGCACTGGGGCATGGGTGATCTATCCATCTTCCGTTATGCTAAGAAATATACCTACGGCTTTGCGTCGGGAGCGGGAATGTTTTTCGGCCACTATATGGCATGGATTTGCGCCGGTCTGCTTTATGCGGTTCAGGTATCGCGCAACGGTGCCGATACCGCGATCACGCCGGGTGCCCTCGCGTCCGGTGTCGCCGGATGGGCCGGCATTATACTGGTGCTGGTAGCCGGGTGGACGACCGCCAATCCGATTCTCTATCGGGCAGGGTTGGCGTTTCAATCGCTGCATTCGAAATGGCCGCGCTTTCATGTCACGATCGCGGCGGGCGTGCTCGCCAGTGTCGTGGCGATTTTTCCTGGGCTTTGTTCGAAATTTCTGGAAATTGCGGCGCTTTACGGATTAGCGCTCTGTCCGATGGGCGCAATCATCTTTGTTGACCACTATTTCATGAGAAAAGCAAAGATGCTCGATTTTTATGCCGAGCGCGCCGGATTGAACGCGTGGTGGCCGCCAGTCGCCGCTTGGTTGCTGGCCCTTGTGGCGTGTGTTGCGCTGAATTTCGGATTCGGCATCCAGATTTTCTTCCTTGGTCTGCCGGGATGGATCATGGCCGGGATATTTTATTATATCATGAGCCGCTACGCACAGGACCGAAACATCATCACAAGCATCAAACTATGAAACCGCTCCTCATGACCCTTTCCTTTCTTGCCCTCGCAGCAAGTCTTGTCTCGTCCATCATCTGCGCCAACAAAGGATTGAGCGCGGAAACCAACAAAATGATTCTTCTCACCGGAACGATCATTTGGTTTGGCGTCACCCCGTTCTGGATGCGACGAAAAAAGAACTGAGCCATCACGATTTCCAGGATGACTTTTCTCAAATCAACCAATAGAAACACTGCATCAGATGACTCAAATAAGCTATTTGCTCCTAGTTTTACTTTCAACTGGACAATTCGTTGCCGCCCAAACCCTACCGAGGCCAGAATATCCCCGGCCACAATTTGAAAGAAGCGACTGGGCGAATCTGAATGGAGAATAGACCTATGCATTCTATCATGAGAAGGTTGGACTCACCAGCCAATTCCAAAATTCAGATGGGTTTTGAACGCAAATAACAGCATGATATTTATCAGCCAGATGAAAATGCACATCCTGAAATCATTGTCCGCAGTTTTGTTTGTCGGCGGTGGTTTGCAGGCTGCAAAGTCGGCCTCTGCCAATCCTATTTCGCCGCTGCAGTCGGTGCCGTTCACGCAGGTGCATCTGGATGACGCGTTCTGGGCGCCGCGACTTGAGACGAATCGCACGGTGACCGTGCCGACCTGTTTCAAGAAATGTGAGGAGACGCGTATTCCGAATTTCCGGATTGCAGCCAAACTCGAGACTGGGGATTTCCGCGGCATCCCCTTTGACGATTCTGATGTTTACAAGGTGATGGAAGGCGCGGCCTACTGCCTGGCAACGCATCCAGATCCCGTGCTGGAAAAATATCTGGACAACCTGATCGCGGTCATGGCGAAGGCGCAGGAAGCTGATGGCTATCTCTATACCTCCCGGAGCATCCATGGCGACAAGGCCCCGGGACGCGCCAGCAAGGTGCGTTGGCTCAACGAGATGGGCGGCGTGAATGGCGACGACAGCCACGAACTCTATTGTGCAGGCCACATGTATGAAGCGGCGGTCGCCTATTTCCAGACCACCGGCAAACGCAGTTTTCTCGATCTCGCGATCCAGAATGCCGATCTGGTCAACAGGATCTGGGGACCAGCCACGGATCAACTCAAGATCGGTCCGGGACACCAGGAGATTGAACTGGCGCTGGTCAAGTTGAGTCAGGCCACCGGTGATAAGAAATACCTCAAACTTGCAAAGTTTCTGCTCGATTGCCGCGGTCACTACCAGCGTCCTGGTGGAGCGACCATCAACGAGTATTATGCCAACAAGGTGCCGGTTACCGAACTCACGGAGGCGGTCGGCCACTCGGTGCGCACTGGCTACATGCTCTCGGGCATGACTGACATTGCCAGCCTGCTTGGCGAGTCGTCGTATCAGAAATCGGTGGATACCATCTGGAACGACACCGTGGGCACCAAGCTCTATTTGCATGGCGGGGTCGGCGCGATCGCTGGCCACGAAGGCTTTGGTGCCCCGTATGAACTGCCCAACAATGGCTACAGCGAAACCTGCGCAGCCATTGCCATGTGCCTGTGGAATCAGCGCATGTTCCTGCTCCACGGCGACGCCAAGTATATTGATGTGTTGGAGCGGACGCTCTACAACGGCTTCCTCTCCGGAGTATCACTTTCCGGCGATCATTTTTTCTATCCGAATCCGCTGGTATCAAAGGGTGGCTACGCCCGCAGTGAGTGGTTTGGCTGTGCATGCTGTCCGGTCAATGTGTGCCGCTTTCTGCCATCCATTCCAGGTTTGGTCTATGCAACGAAGGACGATCAGCTCTATGTGAATCTCTATGCAGGCGGCACA
>CAIYYV010000160.1 GCA_903930425.1 Akkermansiaceae bacterium
ATGAATTGGTCGAGTTCGGTGTTCCAGGCGACGACCATGCGGTCCACGGCGGCGTGAACAAAATCTGGACGGTCCACGAGATCAAACATCGCCTCCTGCACACCCCACCAGCGGACGAGGAAATCCCACGGGGTATACCAGATATGGGTTTGGCCGACTCTCCGCACGGGCATGATGTCCTTGCAGATTTCCGACATCACGCGGAATCGCTCTTCGGTCGCATCCCCGACGTGTGTGATTTTTGGCATTTGAATTTTCTCCAGATCCTCCCAATCGTGGATTTGGATTTTGAAATGGCGCGAGACAATCGGGTTCTCGTCGTCGGTTTTCGCCAGATCCACATCCTCGATGATGCCAAAGTCTGTGGTTTGAATGGCGAGCGGACACTCGATGAAATCACTGACGACCATATCGGCAGGCAGATGCTTCCATTGATAGATCGTCTGTCTCAGGGTGGTTTCCCAGTCGCGTGCCCACGGGTGTTCGGTTTGGAGCGTCAACTCGTCATGGACATTCATTTCATGCCACGGGATTTCGTTGATCCACACCATGGGTCGCGTGGATTCGAGATCGTTGAGACGACGCCAGAGTTCCGCCTTTTCCTGATGCACTGGCAGGGCTGCGATGCTCGAAATTTCCGCGACCAAGCGGCGCAACACCTGCTTTTCGGCCGGTTTGAGGTGGATGACGGCGGCGGTGATTGGCTGCGGACGGTGGCTTGGATCGTGTAACATCGTGGTGATTTTGTCGGTTGAAAGTGTCTGGGTCGGATCAATGGCCCGCCATCACCGCGATGATTCCCGCGACGACCAGATACGGCACATAAAGCCGGTCGTTGGTAGCGGCACCTGCCGCAGCAAGGGTGAACTTCCCGCCTAACAGGGGGCCGAGAATCCAGCCGATCGCATTGAAACTTTGCGCCAGATTGATGCGCGATGAGGCATAATCTGGGTGACCCAGCACAGTGGTATACGGGTTGGCCACGGTTTCAAGGAAGGTGAATCCGGCACCCACGGCAATCATGCCATTGCACAGCCCGGACAAGCAGAAGATGCCGCAAACGAGCAGAAATGTGACGATGCGGTTTTTTCCGTCCGCAGTGGTGAACAGGATCATGGCGGATAAAACGTGGGTTGTTTTGAGAGAGATGCTGTGATCACCGTGACGGTAGCACCTATCCCTGGCTCTTGGACATAGACAATTTCGCAGAATATATGGACAATCTAAACATACTGTGCCAGACTCCGATCCGCCATGAATCAGGATTTCACCTTGAACATGCTCGTCGGTGGCTTTGCGGATTGTTCGCCGTCTTGGAAAAACCGGATTGAACCATATGATCAGTGCTACAAATTCTACTTGCCGGTTCGGGGCGCGGCCTCTGTTTCGGACTCTGCCATGCGATATGCGCTCAAGCCCGGTTTTCTCTATTTTATTTCCGGCTATCGATTGAAAAGCCAGGAATGCCCCGACGGGATGGCAGTGCACTGGATGCACTTCACGCCGGCCTCGTTCTATCTGAACCGTCAGCTGCTGCGCGTCCCGTGCGTTCACAAGTGGCCGGTCAAAAAAGTGGCATGGGCCGTGAAGATCATGAGGCGCATTTCTTCCCTGTTCGAAAATGCGTCCAGTCTTGATCTAGCGGAAAACAGCCTGAGTCGGAAGGCTTCGTTCTCACTCATCTGTCAGACGCAGGCGATGATGCTCTACCTCGTCTCCGATCTGCTAGAAACGTTTGTTAAAACCGAAGATGACGAACCGCCGCCTCAATTGGAGAGACTGCGACGCACGATCATTCACATGGACCTGCATTTCATTGACAACCCGCCACTGGCGGACCTGGCCGAACTGGTTGAGATGGCGCCCAATGCGTTTCACCGGCTTTTTCGCGAAGCCATGGGAGTGACTCCCTACAATTACATGTTGGCAAAGCGACTGGATCATGGACTCCGCCTTCTCACAGATACGCATCACACGGTGAACAAAGTCGCCTTGGCCTGTGGATATGCCGATCCGCTTTACTTTTCCCGTGTGTTCAAGCGTCATTTTGGAAAAAGTCCATCTCAGTCCAGGGAGGATTTTTCACGCATCCCTTGACACGAATCTTATCATAATGGTCTGCCGACTTGGACCTTGCGACGCCGGGCGAATTTTTTTGGAACCAGCGCGCCGATCTGCCGCCTGTTTCACTCGTTGGTTGCGGTCGGCGTGACCCGCCATGTTCCATAAACGGGTTGCTTTCATCTTTACTCGCTCAGCAGATCATCGCAATTTTTCGGTGCGGGTGACGGTTTTTTTCTTCATTGTTTTTCCGAAGGCAACGATTACGAATTCCGTCTGCTCCGCACAAAATGATTCTTCGACAGAAAAATCCGCCCAACTCTAGGGTCTGATTTACAGCCGACATCCCAACCACCCCATTGATGAAATTGAAATCACACACCCTTCCATTCCTGCTTTTCACCGCGATACTTGGCGGGACTAGCGCGGTTTCCAATGCCAATCCAACCGTTCACTCCGTGGTGGATCTTGGCCACGAGTTCACCTTTTACGGCGATGGAAGATTCCAACAGCAGTATCTTCCGAATCAGGCAGGTGCCACGAGTTGGGGGTCTTTGTTTCACTTTGATTTCACCAACGCAAACCTGTTAGTCCTACTCGCGTGTGACAGCCATTTGAGCTATATCGCTCAAGATTGCAGCACGATTTCCAGCTTTCTCGCCGAGGGCAGCGGCGTGTTGCTGCTCGGATCTGCGGCAGACAAACCCCAAAACGAATTGGCCAAGACTTTTGGCTGTGAGTTTGCCGGCAGTGCGAAGAAGCCACTCAAGGGCATGGCTGCGTGCATCTCCGGAGAGATTGCCGGCGGGGGGGATCTATTGAAGTTGCTCCGTCCGAAGGACTGGGAGGTCCTGATAGTTGACGCCGATGGCAGTCCGGTGCTCGCGCGGAAAAAAATCGGCAAAGGAACCCTGATCGTCGGCGCACGTGGTCTGGCCGGAAGCAATCCAGATGCCAAAGACAATATCAACGCCTCGTGGTGGCAGCCGTTGCTGATTGCCGCGGCCGCTGGAAAAACGATTGATCCTCAGAAGCCGATCCACAGTCGAGGACTGCCACAATTGGACTACACTGAGCAATTTGGACGGATCACGTTGCATTACAGCGATTACTTAAAACCCTACGCCAAGGACATGATGGCCCTCTATCAGCGCAGTGTGCCGTTCATGGAAAAGAGGATGGGCGTCCCACTTTCCGATGGCATGGCTTCGAAGATAGGGCTGCTGGCCACC
>CAIYYV010000161.1 GCA_903930425.1 Akkermansiaceae bacterium
CACTGCATGTGGCCTGTGGATTTCCGGATGGCATGAGTGTCATCATGGTGCTGCTCACCGTGATCGTCACGCTGGCCGCCGTGCTATCCGGCACTGCCCCTGCAGGCAGGGAGAAACTCTATTTTGGTTCCTCATTGCTGATCTCAGCCGGCGCGCTGGGTGCCTTCGCCTCCACTGATTTGTTTTTCTTTTTTGCCTTCCACGAACTCGCCCTCATCCCGACGTTTCTCATGATCGGAATGCTCGGCCGGGGCGACCGACGCGAGGCCGCATGGAAAATCACCCTCTATCTGGGACTCGCTTCAGTCATTCTCCTCGCCGGACTCGTCTGGCTCGCCAATCTAACCGGCACCTATGACATCCCACAAATGGTTGCCGCCGCCGGCACCATCGATCCCTCCGCTCAAAAAGGCATCGCCGCACTGCTGCTTGTCGGCTTCGGCACGCTCGTTTCGCTTTTCCCATTCCACTCGTGGGCCGCCCCGGCCTATGCCAGCGCCCCGGCACCCGTCGCCATGCTCCATGCCGGCGTCCTGAAAAAATTCGGGCTTTATGGGTTGTTGCGCCTGGCCATCCCGTTAGTGCCTATCGGCCTACAGGCATGGCTCAATCCGCTGCTGCTCTTTCTGTTAGGAAACGTCCTGTGGGTTGGATTTGTCACTATCTCGCAGAAGCGCCTTGACGGTATGCTCGGCAACTCGTCGGTGATGCACATGGGTTATATCTTTTTGGCGATCGCCGCATTGATCGCCTTCCCGGCCAACCCGTTGGCGCTACCGGCTGCCGTGGTCCTGATGTTTGCCCACGGCGTGGCCATCGCACTGCTCTTCGGACTGGCCGATCGCATCGAGCGCTCAACCGGCACACTCGATCTATCTGATATGGGCGGCCTCGCCAAGTCCGCGCCGAAGCTCTCATTCGTCTTCGGCATCGCCGCCATGGCTGCCATCGGCCTGCCAGGACTGGCCAACTTCTCGGGCGAAATCCTCGTTTTTCTCGCAGCCTTTTGGAGCTACAACGGGAAATGCGGTCTCGGGCCGGTGCAGATCACCTGCATCTTCTCGCTCTGGGGCGTCGTGATCTCCGCAGTGTATATGCTCCGCGCCTATCGGAACATCTTCCAAGGACCGTCCGTGAAAGCAACAGTGTCTGCTGCAGATCTCACTTTCGCCGAACGGATTCCGGCAGCACTTCTGGTGCTGGCACTGCTTGCGGTGGGACTCTACCCGAACTTACTCCTCCATTTTCTCAAATAAGTTAAATGTGATGTGTTCCTAGGATTTGTGATACATTCAAATTCCTCATCACTCACACTGATACCCTGATCCCTTCATCCACCATGCCCGCCTATTATCTTGAAGCCCTCACCATCACCCTCGGACTCATCCTGTTGCTGGCCGAGGCGTTCGTTCCCACGAAAAACAAGGCCTGGGTCGGCATCACGGCGGCACTCGGGCTGGCCGTCATCCTCGGGCTAATCGGCATCTCCATCGGGCCGGAAGCCAAGCGCGCCGCTGCATGGGCGCAATGGCCGCTGTGGAATTTCTATCAATTTGACACGCTTGCGCGGTTCTACAAAATCTTCGCGCTGGTATGCACTTTGTTCGTGGTGTTGATGTCGGTGGATTACCGGCAAATCCTCGCCCGTTTCACCGACCCATCGGGTTCGGAAAATGGCACCGGCGAGTATTATGCGCTGCCGGTCTTTGCGTGTGCGGGCATGATGTTCCTAGCCTCCGCAAAAGACCTCGCGGGGGCCTTCGTCTCACTCGAACTCGTCACCATCACGTTCTATATCCTCGTCGCCTACATGCGCCGCAATCCCGGCTCACTCGAAGCCGGTGTGAAATACCTCATCCTCGGCGCGCTCAGCACCGGCTTCCTCGTCTATGGAATCGCCTGGATCTACGGTGCCACCGGCACCCTGTGCCTTACCGAAATTTCAAATTGCAAATTGCAGATTTCAGATCCAACGCCGCTGCTTTTTGGCATGGCTCTCGTCATGGTGGGCCTCGGCTTCAAGATCGGTGCCGTGCCCATGCAGGTCTGGATCCCCGATGTCTATCAGGGTGCCCCGACTCCCACCACCGCATTTCTATCAGTGGGCTCAAAGGCCGCGGGTTTCATTTTGCTGATTCGCTTCGTGGGTGCACTGCTTGGTGACTTTTCGCTGTCTTCCCCGGTGCAGGGCCCACTGCTCAGTCTGCTGCTCGTCCTCGCTTGCGCGACCCTGCTCTTTGGCAATCTGGCCGCGATCCCGCAAACCCACTTCAAACGCCTGCTCGCCTACTCGTCGATTGCGCACGCCGGCTTTCTGTTATTGGCGTTGGCCGCAGGCAAGGCGGAATCTGCGGACTCGCTTGGATCGGCCAAAGTGGTCTCATTCTATCTGGCGACCTATCTGATCATGACGCTGGGCGTGTTCTTCGTGCTCGCCCAGGTGCGCATCCATCGCGATGGCGAAGCGATCGCGGATTTCAACGGGCTGGGAAAAACCAACCCGGTGCTGGCGCTGGCGCTCACGGTTTTGTTAGCCGCGTTGGCTGGGGTTCCGCTCACCGCGGGATTTCTCGGCAAGTTCTTTGTTTTCTCACTTGCGATTGAGGCCCATCTCTGGGTGGGCGTGGGCATCGCTTTCCTCGCCGCAGCCGCCGGATTCTATTACTATTTCAATGTGGTGCGTGCCATGTGGTGGACCTCGCCGGGCAATCTGGCTCCAGTCACCCTGCCGATCATCAGCAAATCCTGCATCGCGCTTCTCACTATTGCCACGCTTGTCTTTGGTATCTGGCCGCAACCACTTGTCGCCCTGTTGAATCACTGAGAAAGATCGACTCATCATCGCACTGCCGCATCACCCCCCTTTTTTCACTCTCGATTCAAGCTTGGCAAGCGCACCACCACAGACAAAAATCAACCATGTTCAGTGCCAAACAACTCAACCCGGATCAGGTCGCCTCACTTCAAAAATGGGCCTCCGAAGGGGCATCCATGTCGGATCTCCAACGCCATCTGAAGGACGATTTCGGACTCACCGTCACCTATATGGACACCCGGTTCGCAATGCTCGACCTCGGCATCGAGCTGATAGAAGAACCCAAGCCCGAGCCAAAAGTCGAACCCAAACCCCCGCCTATCCCCACTGGAAAAGTCACCGTGACGATGGACGCACTCACGCGGCCCGGCGCGCTCGTCAGCGGCAAGGCCACATTCAGCGACGGGGAATCCGCCATCTGGATGCTCGATCAAACAGGCCGTCCCGGGCTGGATCCCGAAACCCCAGGTTATCGCCCCACCCAAGAGGACATCATGGAGTTTCAAAAACAACTCCGCGCACTCATCGAGAAAAGCGGCTTGTAACCCAGTTCATCGCGCCGTGCAGGCCCGACATTACAGACACAATCCCTTCATAGCGGGGTTGAATCTGTGGATCATGTCCCAAGCCCCCAGTCATCCGAACCCCAACCCCCGCCAGCGTGCACGGTGCGCCTTCGTGCTGACTCTCTGCGCACTCACCGCAGCGTGCGATTCCCCCAAAAAATCTCACCCGCCCACGAATTTCCGGGCAGCATACTTCGCCACAGCGCTGGATCTCGCCTCAGATGCTTCCGGGCGCGGCAAGCTCGATGAAGCCCTTGCCCTCGCGGTATACACACTCCAACAGGAACCTTCCTCCTCCAAGGCACGCGAGCTTGTCGCCACCCTCCTTGCCACAAGCCGTTGGCATCTAACGGAATTCACACTGCCCCACCTCATGCAGGTGGATCACCTCCAATTCGCAGCCCCTGACACACTCTGGGTCAGCCTGAGCGGCCTCTCGAACACCCTTGTCCGATGGAACCTCGCTTCCCTCCAAATCGAAGCCGTGCTCTTCCCTGTGGCCTGCCCGGAAACTCGATGCCTCGTCATCGGCCCCACGCACCAATCCATGGTCGTCGAGCGCGGCGGTGTCGTCCTGCTCTGCAACGCCCAAACCCTCCGCCCGATTCGCGACCTCGACTCGCTCCCCGCATCCCTCACTCCCACCTCCACCATCGCTTTTTCCCCGGACGGCCTGCTCCTCGCCCACCCCGAACTCACAGATAACGCTTCTGTGACCTGGCACCTGCGAGATGCCTCCAGCGGAGAAATCATCCGCAGTTCCGAACCCTCACACACCCATGACGCTCGCCCGCTCGCCGCCGTGCTCGATCGCCAAAAACTCCTCGTCCTCCGCAATGATGGCAGCTTGTGGACCATGCCGGTCTCACCCGTCGAACCCATCGAAGTGGCTCCTCCTCACGAACAGGTCACCTTTCTCCACGCTCGCCTAGCAGATGATGGCAGCTCGGCCCTGCTTCTGAAAAACCTCGGCCCTCACCTCGCCCCGGCCCAACAACTCGTGAAACTCTGCCCCCTCGATGATGCGTCACTCACTCCCGAGCGGTTGTTAGAAAACGAACCGTGGACACTCCAACCCTCGCTCTGGACCGGATTGTTTCGGGAATCTAACAGCCCGGTCAAAATCAACGACACCACCGCCCAGCTGCCATTCACCAATACATTCCACGCGGAATCTCCAATCACTGCCGCCACCTTTGCCGGCGATCGCTCGTTCATCGGCTGCAAAGACGGCACCGTCACCCTCCACCGCCTGATCCCAAAACCCAAAAGCATCCGCAACTCAAGCCCCCCAACCATCCCCGATGCCGCCGCGCTCACCGCCCTTGAAAATCTATCAGAAGCACTCGCGGGCGGCACCCTCGATGCATCCACCCGCAGGCTCACAAAGACCACCCTCAATCAACGCCTCCAATCGTTCAGCCGCTGCGATTTCAACGCCTTGCGTCGCGCCTTCCCGGAACTCGATTTCTCCCCGGTGATCACCGCGTTCCAGTCGTTCAAACCCAAAACTCCCACCCCCGAAACATCGATTCCTCTCTGGGACCGAATCGCCCGCGCCGATTCTATCGGAAAATCATGGCCCGACCTGTTAGTCATATCGAAGAGTCTCGCAAAAACAGAATGGCACAAGCAACTCACCGCAGCCGTTGTCGCGCGCTCGTCCCAAACTGCCGTGAACCCGGAGGTCTCCCCGTGGCTCGCCCCGCGTCAAATGGAAAAAATCTTCGAGGGCGGTGACGCCGCGCTGATCGAGGCCGCCATCGCAGGTGCCGCCGAAAAAGGTGCTGCCGGAAAAGGCACCGCCGCCGCCAAGGCCCTTGAACTGGCACTGGCCTCGACCCACCCGGAATGGATCAATGCCTGCCTCTCCCATGCGACCGATCTGCCGCCTCTGTTGCGCAAGATCGCCTTGTCCCGCATGGCCTGGCTGCAAAACCGCAAGGCCGATGCCCTTAACGGCTGGCCCGACGTATGCCCGGACCTCACACAAGCGAGATTGCGGCAGGACTGGGACGGCTGGGAACAGGCGGATTTCACCCAGGCTCTCGAAACACTGCGCCTCTGTCTGAGTGAAGAACTCTCCGCCATCGATGTCCCGCCTAACCCAAGCCCTGAACAACGCAAGTCACTCGCCGAACACCTCAGTGATCCAACTACTCTTCTAACGGTCGGCCGCACGCGTTTCGCCAAGGCCTGCCTCAAGGCGGCCCTGGCATTTGCCGCCTTTAAAGACGAGACGCAAACCACCTTCCTCCTGGCATCCCGCGCCCGCGATCTTGGCGAAGAACCCGCCCCCTGCCTCCGCGCCGAAGCCATGGCCCTCACCGCCCTCGGCGACTATCAGAAAGCACACGCACGCTGGATCTCCCTCATCACCGAGCATCCACTGAAAAACCAACAACCTGCCGACTACGCCGAGGCGGCCTACACCTCGTTTGAAAATGCCGACCCGCGACAGGCCATGGCCATTCTAACCACCGGCCTGCACCGATTCCCTAACGACGGCAACTTCGCCCTTCGCGCCGGCTGGGTCGCACTGCTCACCGGCAACGCCGAACGCGCCTATCGGTTCCTCCTCACAGGCCGCCAAATCGGCTACCCGCCCGAAAAACTCGAAAACGCCACCGCCCTGCTCGCAATCGCCGCCGCACAAACCGGTGCCACCGAGGACGCCACCGCTTACTATCAGGATTTGATCCTCCTCGACCCCGCCTGGGAAAACCCCGCCACTCTCGAGTCGCTCGAATGGCCCGAGGATTTGAAGGCATCACTGCGCCAGTTGGCCCGGTAATGACCAGAACCCGTCCCGCCTGCCTCTGGTTATGCACCCCCATCGAGGTGGCAGCCGCCTCCAGCCTCGTGCATCGGGCGCTTTGCGGTTGACAGTCGGGCCGGCTCTCCCGCAGTTTCCAAACCAAGCTGAAACTCAGAGACTGAGAGGGATTCCTCACCTCGCCGTTTCGCGATGCAGCATGCAGCATGTTCTAACGAAAAACCATCCACATCCCATGAGTCAGCCAAGTCCACTCCCGTCCTATATCTCCAGCGCAACCCCCAATCCCCAAGCGAACCGCGCGCCCTGGTATAAAAACATCGCCCCCACCTACGCGGGAATCTTCCTCTGGTTTGTGTTCTGGCAAGACGCAGTGAACGCTCCCAACCAAGGAGGTCTCCTCTCCTGCGGCATCGGCTGGGCGTTCCTCAGCCTCGTCATCGCGGCTCTCGTCTGTCACTTCCTCTTCTATATGGTGCCCGGTTTGTTAGGCATGAAAACCGGACTGCCGCTCTACATCGTCGGCACCTCCACCTTCGGCGCCTCCGGCGGATTCCTACTCCCCGGTTTCCTGATGGGCGTACTGCAATTCGGCTGGCTCGGCGTGAATATCTATTTCTCAGCCATGGCCCTCGGCGCGTTCTTCGGCCTCGAAGCCACCAGCATGGGTGTAAAAATCATCATGATCGCCTGGGGCGTGCTTGCCGCCTTCGTCGGTCTCAAAGGCATCCAATATGTGGCCAAGGTCGCCACCTATCTTCCTCTGATTCCGTTAGCCGTCTTGCTATTATTACTTGCTAAAACAATCGGCGGCATCTCCCGCTTTGACCCGCAAGCATTCATTGCCCTGAGCGCCACTGCCGCTCCATCCTCCCCGGCGGCGCTCGGCAACTTCGGCGTGCTCGCCTTTATGCTGACCTTCGTAGTCGGGTTCTTTGCCACCGCTGGCGCGGCAGGCGTCGATATCGCCAGCAACGGACGCAATAAGTGCGACGTCAAAATGGGCGGCATCGTGGGCATCGCGCTCGCCATTATCATTACCGCCGGGTTTTCCATGCTCATTGTGGCAGGCACCTACGGCTCACCCGACTTGTGCAAAGCCGCCGTCGCCACCGCCGGCAAAAATGGCTTGATGTTGCAAACCCGCGGCCTGATTCCAGTCATTATGGGCAAGAGCGCGGGACTCATCATGTTCTTGCTCGCCATCGCCGCATTTCCTCCCGCTTGCTTCTCGTCATTCATCGCGGCGAACAGCTTTAAAACCACCCTGCCCGGCGTGAACCCGTTTATCTCCGTCGGCATCGGCGCGGCTGTCAGTATCCTGCTCGCCGTCACCGGCCTCGCCGGTAAGGCCATCATTGTCTTTGTCATCATCGGCGCAACCTTCGGCCCAATCCTCGGCGCGATGCTCGTCGAATACCTCCTCAACGGCGGCAAGTGGAGCGGCCCGCGCGCCGGCTTCAACCCCGCAGGCTGGATCTCATGGCTCCTCGGCGCCATCGTCGGCGTGCTCCCCATCCTCAATATCTATCCGGTCCCCGCCGCCCCGGTCGCCGCCTTCGTCGTCGGTGCCGTCGTCTATGGCATCCTCGCCAAACTGGGAATGCAAACCGCCCTCGTCCCGCTGCCCGCCCCACTCGCCGATACCACCCGCTGATTTCTCCATGCACGAAACTCTGTCGTATCTCGATGTCTGCCGGATGCTCGAAGCAGCAGTCACTCAAATCCGCACCCACCACGAACGACTCTCCCTCCTCGATGCAGCCGTGGGCGATGGCGACCACGGCACCACCATCCTTCGCTGCATGGAGGCTGTGACCAATGCCATTCAGGCATCTAACGGGACTGACCTCAAGGCACTCCTCTCCACAATTGCTTGGAACGTGATGGACTCAGACGGCGGTTCCACCGGCCCGCTGCTCGGTTCGTTTTTCATGGGCATGAGCGACGCCCTCAGCCCCGACACCTCCGATCTCGATTGTCCCGCTGCAATCGCTATGTTCGAAGGCGGCATCCTCAGCGTGGCCACTCAAAGCCGCGCCAAAGTCGGCGATAAAACCATGATGGATGCCTTCCTCCCCGCTCTCGAGGCCCTCCAATCCGCCGCCCCCGCAGGCAACATCCACTCCGCCCTCCAACAGGCCGCACAGGCCGCCATCCTCGGCGCCGAATCCACCAAACCCTTGCTCGCCAAATTCGGCCGTGCCCGCAACCTCGGCCCACGCGTCATCGGACATATCGACCCAGGAGCTGTTTCGGTGTCGCTCCTTTTCAAAGGCTTTAGCGAGGCACTTTGAAACTTTTCTCACATAACTCATCCACCACCCCAACTCCCTAACACACGCCATGGCTGAAAAAGACAATAACAAGGATGCCGCTGATTACGGCATCGGAATCCCCGTTAGGAAAAACCCCTTCTTCCTCAAGGGCCTCGAACATGCCGACTGGGGAATCAAAGACCGATTGAGCCGTATCTTCAACCCGAAATCCGGCAACACCGTCATGCTCGCCTTCGACCATGGCTATATCATGGGCCCCACATCCGGCCTCGAACGCATGGACCTCACCATCACCCCGCTCATCGAATACGCCGACTGCATCATGTGCACCCGAGGCGCACTCCGCTCAATCGTCCCTCCCACATCGAACAAACCAGTCTCGCTGCGTTACTCCGCCGGCACCACCGTGCTCACCGACCTCAACGACGAGTGCCTGCTCGACATCGAGGACGCCATCCGCGTCAACGCCTCCGCACTCGCCATCATGGTCGCCATCGGCAGCCAATACGAAGCCGTCACCATCAAAAACCTCGTCCGAACCGCCGACCTCGGCGCAAGATACGGCATCCCCACACTCGGCGTCACCGCCGTTGGCAAAGACCTCGTCCGCGATGCCCGTTACCTCGCCCTCGCAAGCCGTGTCTGCGCCGAAAATGGCGCAACCTTTGTGAAAACCTATTTCTGTGAAGAGGGCTTTGAACAAGTCGTCGCGGCCTGCCCGGTCCCGATTGTCATCGCAGGTGGTAAAAAATTGCCGGAAAATGAGGCGCTGGAATTCGCCTATCAGGCGATCCAACAA
>CAIYYV010000162.1 GCA_903930425.1 Akkermansiaceae bacterium
GCCCAAAGAAAAGTAAATAAATGGTAAAATCCTGCGTTTTCTCAGCGCCCGCAGATTGACCACAAAGTGACTTAACTCGTTGAATATGAGCACCCACATACTAGACTCAAAATCTTGTGTCCGAAAGGACGTGTCGGTTCAATTCCGACCACCGGCACCGGTTGCAACGCCCTTGCGTGGCCCATCGGTAGCCCATCGGCACCATATAGATAGCCCGTGTCAAAATCCACGATTGCCCGCAAATTGACCGCAAGCCCTCCTAGGGCGGACGAAAAACAAAATCTGGATTGACCGCAAATTGACCGCAGATTGACCGCAGATTTGAAACCGAAAACAACCATGAGCACCACTGAACCCGTCATTTTTGAAGGTCGCCGCGTCTCGCTATTCCAAGACGGTTCGCGAGGCTGGCGCATCCGCTCGCGTTCCGAGCATCTCAAGATCGATCAAATTCTTGGGCATGGGCCGGAGTCCTGGGCGCGCAAAAAGGCACGCGAAGTCCTGGAGTCCGGCGAGCATAAGAAGTCTCCGAAATCCAAAGGCGTGCTCTCGGAGTTGGTGACGGCATACGAGTCGATGCCGAAACGCGCAGGCAAGGCGGCGTCTAAAATCGCGGTGTATCGGTTGACGTCCTGCGTTCGCCTCGTTTTCGCTCGCGAGCTGGCGGATGTGAAGGTGTCGGAAATCAACGCCGCGTTCTGGATGGCATACATCGCCAAGCGGCAAGCGTTGGACGTTGCCGACATCTCCACCCGCCGCGTCGAGAACACTGCCATCAACGCCGCCATGAGATGCGCGGCCTCGATATTCATTCCTCGGCTACGTCCAGCTTTCCTGAGCGCCGGAATCATCATCGCGCCGGACGCAACGGTGATCCAATGGTTGCCAACCATTCGTGGAGACAAGCCGGAGGTGATGGACATGGAAACCGCATGGCGTGCAATGGATGAGCGCGGCCCACTCTGGCTTGCCATTGGCCTCGCCCGCTTCGCTGGACTGCGCCGGGACGAGGTAGAGCACGCAACCGCCGCGTGGATACAGGTTGACGGCGAGGCAACGTATGTCGTGTTGCAGGATCGGCCGACGGAAGGTTGGCTCTCAAAAACTGGCAGGAAATACCGAGCGCTTGTGATCGACTCAGAGCTTGCCGCCGTGCTGCGCTCCTGCCCTGCCGGTTACATCGTCCAGCCCGCCGCCGTGGATCGCTCCAAATGGTTCGCGCAGGTGCCTCAAAGGTGGATGCGGAAATACACGACCGCTCGCCAGCCTCTCCACCGTCTGCGCGGCTTGTATGCTGATGCCGTGGCGCGTCTCACGTCGGACGCGATAACGGCGCGGCTTGCTGGTGTTAAGGCGGCGAGCGAGGCGTTAGGGCATACCTCGACAAAGACGACGGAGAACCACTATTTGTCCGGCGGGTGAAAATAAATGCGAAAAAGAATGATTTCCGTTTGACGGGTTTCATAACTCGTTTAGACTCCGGTTGTCAAAGCAACCCAAACACCACACGAAATCACCACTATGAGCAACAACGTCACCAACATCCGCACCGCCGCTGGCGA
>CAIYYV010000163.1 GCA_903930425.1 Akkermansiaceae bacterium
ATCTCGCGGCCGATAGATGCGGCTCTTCGGCTCCTCCATGATTTCCTTGTAATTTGCAATCCAGCCGGGCATACGGCCGATGGCGATGATCACGGTGAACATCTCCACCGGAATGCCGATGGCGCGCATGATGATGCCGCTGTAGAAATCGACATTTGGATAGAGTTTTCGGGAAACAAAATAATCGTCACGGATGGCGATTTCCTCGAGTTTTTTGGCGATATCGAGCAAGGGATCGGACTGGTGGAGTTGGGCGAGGACTTTATCGCACTGTTGTTTGATGATGACGGCGCGGGGGTCGAAGTTTTTATAGACGCGGTGGCCGAAGCCCATGAGGCGGCGGTTGCCGGATTTGTTTTTGACTTCGTTGAGGAACTTTGTGCCATCGTCGCCCTGTTGGTGGATTTCCTCGAGCATTTCGAGGACGGCCTGGTTGGCGCCGCCGTGGAGCGGGCCCCACAACGCGCAGACGCCAGCGGCGGCGGAGGCGAATAAATTGGCGCGGCTTGAGGCGACCATGCGGACGGTGGAGGTGGAGCAATTTTGTTCGTGGTCGGCATGGAGGAGGAAGATGAGGTCGAGCGCCCTGACGATTTCGGGTTTGAGTTCGCAATCCTCACCGGGGTGCGAGAACATCATGTGAAGAAAATTAGCGGTGTATTTCAGGGTGGTTTTCGGATAGATCGCGGGCAGGCCATTCGCTTTGCGATACGAGAACGCGGCGATGGTGCGGACTTGCGAGATGAGGCGGGCCGCGTGATACGGAAAGCGCGCTTCGCGTCTGCTGATGAGGTTCGGGTGATAGGCCGAGGCCGCATTGATCATTGCCGAAAGGATGGCCATCGGGTGGGCGGTGGTGGGGAAGCCCTCGAAGTGGAAACGCATGCCCTCATGAAGCATTTGGTTTTCCGAAAGCAGGTTGGAGAACTCGGTCAATTGGGCGCGCGACGGCAATTCGCCATAAATGAGAAGGTAGGAGGTTTCGACAAAAGTGCTTTTTTCCGCGAGCTCGGCGATATCGTAACCGCGATACCGGAGGATGCCTTTTTCACCGTCGATGAAAGTGATGGCGCTTTCACAAGAGCCGGTGTTTCCGTATCCCGGGTCCAGAGTGATGCAGCCGCTTTGGTCGCGGAGCGAGCTGATGTCGACCCCCACTTCGCCTTCGGAACCCACGATCGTCGGCAACACGTAAGGCTTTCCATTCAAGTTCATTTCAACGGATTGATTCATACAGGAAGCAATCAAGCAGCATTCGAGTCGGGAGGCCAGTCCTGATTATGACGATTTTTCAAATGACGTGCGAGCGGCGTGGAAAAGGCCTGATTCTCGCCGGATTCAACTTCGGAAAAAAATACGCTTTTTTCTTGAACTGGCGGGGTTTGAACTGCTGTTAGAGAGTGGGGAGGGTCACTCGCCGGCGTCCGGATAGGAGCCGAGCAATTTGACGAGCGAGCAATGGTGGCTGAGCACTTCGAAGGCTTCCGCGACTTTCGGGTCTTCGCAATGGCCAGCGAGGTCGACGTAGAAGATGTATTCCCAATCTTTGCGTTTGGACGGGCGGGATTCGATTTTTGACAGATTGATTTGGAAATGGTCGAAGGCTTGGAGCGCCTTGACGAGTGAGCCGGGGCGATCATGGATGGCAAAGAGGATGGACGTGCGGTCGTGGCCGGTGGGTGGACAAGTTTTTTCGCCGATGACGAGGAAGCGGGTGGTGTTGGTGGCGCGGTCCTGGATGGAGGATTCTAACAGTGTGAGGCCATACATTTCCGCAGCGAGCGGGCCACCGAGGGCGGCGGCCCCCTGGTCGGCTTGGTCGCGGGCGATTTGGGCAGCTTTGGTTGTAGAGGAAACCTCGACGAGTTCGGCATCGGGGAAGTGTTTGAAGATCCAGGCGCGGCACTGGCCGAAAACCTGAGGATGCGAATACAGAATCCGGATTTTTTCGCGAGGGATAGCGGCCATGAGGCCATTTTCGATGCGCAGCAAAATTTGTGAGCAGATGTGGAGAGGGGAATCGACAAACAAATCTAACGTGTGAGAGACGGCGCCTTCGGTGGAGTTTTCGATAGGGACGACGCCATAGTTGGCGGCGCGGCGGGCGACTTGGTCGAAGACATCGGCGAAATTGGTTTGGGGGGCATAGTGGACTGAGTGGCCGAATTTTTTGATGGCGGCCTGGTGGGTCCAGGTGCCTTCGGGGCCGAGGTAAGTGATTTTGAGGTCGTCCTCGAGGGCGAGGGCGGCGGACATGATTTCGCGGAAGATGGCGCGGACGGAGGTTTCGGTGAGGCGGCCGTGATTCAGGCCGAGGAGGCGGAGCAAGAGTGCCTCTTCGCGTTCGGGCGCATAAATCGGGAGGCTATCGCGTTTTTTGACGATGCCGACTTCGTGGACGAGATCGGCGCGGCGGTTGAGGAGATCGAGCAATTGCTGGTCGAGGGTATCGATTTGCAGGCGGATATGGTCGAGATTCATGAGACGGGCGGGGTCGGGGATTCGGCGGATTCGGGGGAGGGGAGACCGACGGCGCTGAGGGCGAGTTGTTGTTCGAGATCGTGGATGGGCGGGGTGTTTTCGGGATCGGGGAGTTTCACTTTGCAGAGCTCCGAGGCATTGGGAAGATCGCCGATGGTGCGGATGCCAAAGTGCTCAAAAAACAGGTCGGTGGTTTCGTAAAGCAATGGGCGGCCCGGGACTTGGGCGCGGCCCCCGATGCGGATGAGGTCACGATCCAAAAGTTTTTGAAGCATGCTGTCACAAGCGACGCCGCGGACGGCCTCGATGGCGGCTTTGGTGACGGGTTGGCGGTAGGCGATGATGGCGAGGGTTTCCATGGCCGGGCCGCTCATGCGTTCGGGTTTGCGACCGGGAAACAATTGCCGGACGAAGTCGGCATATTCGAGGCGGGTATAGAGCTTCCAGCCTTTTGATCGATCGACCAGTGTGAATGCCCGCTCGGATTCCTGATAGGACCGGTTCAAGTGAGCGATCGCATCGGAGACGGATTCGGGAGAAGTCTCGGCGAGGGCGGCGAGCCACTCTGGCAGCGGGGATGTCGGTTTTCCGTCTTCGGTTTCCCGGGCGCGGAGATCATCCGCTTCTGCGACGCGGGCGCGAATCAAGCGGGCAATTTCCTCTGAGGCGAGGGGGTTCTGCGAGGCGATGAGAAGGGCTTCGACGATGGCGCTGAGCTGCATGGCGGAGCCGCACCATAAACAAGTCATCGCGCATTTCAAGCCTCCTGCCCAAAACCTCACAATGACTTATTTTGCGGTTCGTGAACTTTCGCCTTGATGGAGTGAGTGGAACGGGCTAACCCACCGCGCTCACCGTGCCCGCAAGATTCATCTCCGGGTCTAGCAGGAGAAAATTTTCATCAGGCAATTCATCATCTCTGCACCATGACCGCGAAGAAAAAGACTCAAAAATCGGCCGCGAAACCCCAAGCCCGCCCGCAACGCTCGCTCTCCACCCCCTCGAAGAAGAAATCCGCCCAAGCGACCAAGGTGGTTAAGGCCAGTAAAGCGGTCAAGGCGGTCAAGGCGGTCAAGGCCGCCAAGCCGGTCAAGTCCGCCAAGCCAGTTAAGTCCGCCAAGCCAGTTAAGTCCGCCAAGCCGGTTAAGTCCTCCAAGCCGGTTAAGTCCGCCAAGCCGGTTAAGTCCGCCAAGCCGGTTAAGTCCGCCAAGCCGGTTAAGTCCGCCAAGCCGGTTAAGTCCGCCAAGCCGGTTAAGTCCGCCAAGCCGGTTAAGTCCGCCAAGCCGGTTAAGTCCGCCA
>CAIYYV010000164.1 GCA_903930425.1 Akkermansiaceae bacterium
CGGAGGCGGCCGAAGTCGCGACTGCGGTGCTCGTGTCGGTTCCCGTGCTGAGGACGGTCACGCTGCCGCCGCCAGTGACGAAGGTGCAGTTAGAGGACGTGTAGACGCCGGGGGTCTTCACCTCGCCGTTCACCGTGAGGGCATAGACGGTGAGCACGCCGGCGGTGCCAGTGCGAACCTGGGTCTTGGTGCCAGTATCCGGGAGGATCAAGGCGGTGATCGTGTCGCTGAAGCCGGCCAGATCCAGGAAGTTCAGGTAGGCATCTGGAGCGGCCCCTATGACGGTCGGCAAAAGAACTGTGATGGCAGCCGCGTCATTGATCTGATCGTTGGCCCCCCAATACAATCGTGCCGAATCCCCTGCGGAGCCGAGGATGATGGGCGCGGTGCCTGCCGGTAAGGCGTCGACCCCGGCGGTCTTGTTCATCAGGATATGTCCCTGACTGAGCGTCGTGCCGCCGGTGTAGGTATTGGCCGTGCTGCCACTGACGGTGTAGACGTTGTCCCATGCACCGCCGGCAGGACCATGTTTGATGATGAAGGATCCGGTGCCCGAAATCGGACCCGAGGCCACGTGGCCGCCATTGCCCCCGCCGGTGTCGGCGTTGAGGATGAAACCGTTGGTGTCCACCCCGACAGAGAAACTGCCTTGACCGCCCTGCCAGTGGACCTTGAAATTCCCTAACAGTTTGCCATTGTTGCCTACGCCCACGATGTAGTTGAGGTTGTGGGTGGCGGTGCTGTAGCCGACACCATCATTGCCTGGGACCTGGGTGCGGTCTGTGGTGCTGAAGGTCCACGCTGGGCCCTCGGTATTGCCGACGGTGTTTTTCGCGACGATCTGCCACTTGTAGTTTTCAAGTGAGAGCACCTGACTGGGCAAAGTATACTCGCTGATGCCGACATTCGCAGTCGGACTCGCGGGTCGATCCCCATCGGAAGTCAACCAGAGATAGACATCGTAGCTGGTGGCCAACAAGCTATCGTCCCAATCGAGCTTGACCAAGGTGATGGGACTGACGGTGCTGTTCGTATCACTCGGGGTGGGCGTTGCGGGTATGGCCGGTGGATCTCCAATGATCGGTGGGCCGGAGCCGCCGACTTCAATCCATCCCGATCCGGTGACGTAATTGCCGTCCGCTATTTTGGCGACTGCCGCTTGTTCGGTGCCGTTGATGAACAACTTGGTCACCTTGAGGACGCCTTCTGCTCCGGTGGACACAACCGAATTGCTGACCAGGTAGAGTTCATTGATGGTGTCGATTTTTCCGTTGAGAGTCAGGGTGGCCGTCGCGCTCAGGGTGACGACAGAAGTGTCGGGGAGTTGATCGGAGGCCGCCCATATCAGACTTGAACTACCGTTCACCGTGATGGGGCCGCAAAGAGCATTCCCTGAGGTTTTTTCGAGTGACACATTGCCGTTCACGGTGTTGGTGGCGGTGTAGTCATTGCTGGTGGCACCTTGCATTCGAATCGGATTGGCACCCAGCCATTGAAGGTGATGACACCGGTGCCGGTGATTGCACCGCTGATGTTGATGGGGTTGCCGCCACCGTTGTCGATGATCAGTGTGTTGCCATTGAGAGTCAGGGGACGAGAAAAACCGCCACTGCCCCAATGGGTCTGGGTGAGGCCGATCAGCCTCGCGGTGTTGCCTGAAGCCACAACCTCATTGATCCTGACTCCTGCTGCGGGAATTGCGGGTTCCCAAGGGGTGGTGGCATTGCTGATATCCACATAGGTCGGCGGAGTGGTGTAAGTGACCGTAGCGGTGGCGGTGATCGTGATGCTATCGGTGGTATCGGTGGCCGTGAAGATCGCTGAGCCGGCCGTGGAAGATTGCACGGTGAAGGTGACTACGCCCGAAGCATCGGAAACGCTTGAGGTGGTAGAGATGGTATCCGTACCGGCTGACCTGTTAGACGCGAGTGTGACCGTCTTGCCGGCGATCGGAGCGGGGGGGCTGCCTGCATCTAACAAAGTGACCGTGATGGTCGACGTGCTGGTTCCGTCTGCAAGTACCGAGCTAGGGGAAGCCGCGAGGGTGGAGTTGGCGGCACTGGCTGGAAGGGTAGCGGTAGTGGATACCACCAAGCTTCCATCGCCGGACACAAAGGCGGATGAAGAAGTGTAGGTGCCGGCGGTGACGGGCGTGCCATCCAGAATGAGCGAGTTGACCGTCAGGATGCCGCCGATGCCGCCTGTGGCCACAGTGCTGCCGGTGGTCATGGTTAGGTTGCCGATCGTGTCGGAGAAGCCTGCTAGATTCAGAACGGAAGAACTTCCGAGCGACACGTTCGAGGTATCGCTGATTTGGTCAGAAGCGGCCCAGACCACGGTGGAACCCGTCACCGTGATGGCTCCGCAAAGCGCGTTGCCGGAGGTTTTTTCAAGGTTCACCGGGCCTTCTAACACTTCGGTGGTGCCGGTGTAGGTATTGCCGGTGTCGCCCATGATGCGGACCGGATTGCCGCCGCCGCCATCCACTTGGACGATGCCATTGCCGGAGATCGCGCCACTGGCGTTCATGGTATTGCCATTGCCGTTGTCGATGATCAGTGTATTGCCATTGAGGTCCAAGGCCCTCGAGAAGCCACCACTGCCCCAGTAGGTCTGGGTGGAGCCGACCAGGCGACCGGAATAACCCTCCCCAACAACAGTATCAATGACGATGCCTTGTGTGGGTCCGTCCGGGCCCGGAGTGAGGGTGGTGCTGATGTCCACCACATAATTGATGGCGATGAAGCTGACGGTGGCGGTGTCGGTGATAGTGACGCTGTCGGTGGTGTCAGTGGCGGTGAAGACCGGGTTGCCGATCGTCGTCGAGGTCACGGCAAAGGTCACCACGCCGGAGGCATCGGAAACGCCGGAGGCCTCGGCAATCGTGTCAATGCCCAGCGCGCGGCTGGAGGCCAGGGTGACCGTCTTGCCGGGGGCGGGGGCATTACTGGCGTTGAACAAAGTGACTGTGATGGTCGAAGCGCTGGTTCCGTTTGCCTGCACCTCGGCAGGGGAGGCCGTCACGGTCGAGTTGGCGGCACTGGCTGGGACCACAGCGGTATTGGACACGACCAAGCTGCCGGTGCCGGTCACGAAGGAAGATGAGGAAGTGTAGGTGCCGGCCGTGACGGGCGTGCCGTTGACCATGAGGGTGTTTGCCGTGAGCACGCCACTGGTGCCGGTGGCCACGGTGCTGCCGGTGGCCATCGTCAGGTTGCCGATGGTATCGGAGAAACCGGCGAGGTCCAAGACGGAGGTGGCATCGAGCGTGACGCTCGAAGTGTCGCTGATTTGATTGGAAGCGCCCCAGACCACGGTGGAACCCGTCACGGTGATGGCTCCGCAAAGCGCGTTGCCATTGTTTTTCGCGAGACCCACAGGGCCTTGTGCGACCTGCGTAGTTCCGGTGTAAGTATTGCCGGTGCTGCCTGAGATCAATACGGTATCACTTCCGCCGCCATCGATTGTGACGGTGCCATTGCCGCTGATCGGGCCTTGGGCGTTCATGGAGTTGCCATTGCCGCTATCGATGATGAGTGTGTTGTCATTGAGTATGAGCGGCACTACGAATCCTTTGCTATCCCAGTAAGTTCGGGTTTCACCGACGATGTTGCCTATGTTGCCCAGGCCGACAATGTCATTGATGCTGACGCCACCGTCGAACGATGGCCCGATGGCATTGCTGATATCGACGAGAGTGTCCGATTGGACTTTGAACGACCAACTCAACTGAAGGTCGGCTGTATCATCAGGGGGAGGAAGATTATAACCACAGGCTTGGATGTAGTAAGTGCCTGGGACGACTTCCATGGTCACGATTTCCGCAGTTGTGGTGTCCTGGGCTACCAGTTGGGTCAGGGTGGCGAGCGAAGATCCGGTATAAGCGCTCATGGCTGCGTCCCAAGGGCCGTTGTAGATGCTCAGCGAACCCTCGGTGGAGAACGTCAAAAATCCGGCCGTGGCGCAGGTCCATTTGAACCAAACCGTGTTGCTCGATGCCCAGACGGTTTCCCCGGATTCAGAGGTGGCACCGACCGTGCCGGTGCCGGATTGGGTGCCGAGTGTGGCGATGCCGGTCTGGCCGGTGCCGCTGCCAGTGAGATCGATGGCATCGGCGAAGTTGTCATTGACCGGAGGTTCGGCCTGACTGGTTCCAGCACCGAGACCGACAGCGAGGGCGACGGCCAGGGCGAGGTGTTTGAGGGTGGATCCGACTGTGTGGAGGCAGATGGGCTGTTTCATGGCGGTGGTTTTTAATGGACTCGATCGATTTTGGGATGGGTGAACTGGCAAATGGAGACGGAACAAAAAACGAATGATCAGACGAATGTTTGCACAAATGCTGATATTCTTTGGAAAGATGCGGCCTTTTTTTCGGCAGGCAAGGAATTTTTTTGAGATGTTTTTTTTCGGGAGGCGCGAGAGGGGATTGGGGGATTGGGGATTGATTATTGGGGATTGGGGATTGAGGATTGGGTGGCGCTGGGTTGTTAGATTATGTTAGATGGGTTTCTATAGCGAAAAAAGCGGTGGTTCAGAGAAAGAAGAAGAGCGGGACGAGTTTTGAAGGGGGGCACTTTTGGGACAGTTGAGGTCCCGTGAATGACCCATGGAGAGGTGGGATTTGGCCGCCGAATGTCCAACAAATATACAATGATGTGCAGCCTGCGTAGAGGCTGAAGGCCTCTCTTTTCGCTTTGGATCCAAGGAAAGGGTCAGCGGCGGGCATCCTGTCCGCGTGGGTCTCTGGCGGTGCGATTGGATCAAGGGTCGGGACCGAGGGCGAGAGCATTGGCCGCTGCATAGTGGCGGGCGTGGGTCAGGCTGATCTGGATTTCCGAGACGGCGTGCTCGGCGGCAAAGGCGGCGGCCGCGCCGTGGAGTTTGAGGATCGGTGCCCCGATGGGTGAGTGGACGATTTCTAAGTCGAGCCAACCGGCGTGCTGGCCGATGCCGGTGCCGAGGGCTTTTGAAGCCGCTTCTTTGGCGGCAAAACGCGCGGCGTAGTGAAGGGCCGGGTGTTGATGCGACTCACAGTATGCGCGTTCTGCGGAGGTGAAGACGCGCGCGAGAAACGGCTCGCCGTGGCGTTGGATCGCCGAGGCGATGCGCTCGACTTCCACCACATCCATGCCGATTCCGAAAACACGCATGATCAACCGGAGTAGGGGGCCATGAAATCCTTCATTTCGCGGACTGCGGCCGTCATGCCCACGCGGATGGCTCGTGACACAATGGAATGACCGATGTTGAGTTCTGTGAGATGCGGAACTGTTAGAATCTGCGAGAGATTGGTATAATGGATTCCGTGGCCGGCATTGACTTGGAGTCCCGCTGCGTGTCCTGCGATGGCCGCAGTGATGAGGCGGGCCAACTCGGACTCCACGGCATCGCCCTGGGCGTTGGCGAAGGCCCCGGTATGCAACTCGATCATGTCCGCGCGGGATTTCACGGCGGCGTCGATGTGGCGAAGATCAGGGTCCACGAAGAGGCTGACCTTGATGCCGGCGTCCTGCAAGCGGGCGACGACGATGCGGATGGGATCCAAGCCGTTGAGGACGTCGAGTCCGCCCTCGGTGGTGATTTCCATGCGGGATTCGGGCACGAGGCAGGCGAAGTCCGGTTTGAGGGCCAGTGCGATGCGGACCATTTCCTCGGTCACGCCCATTTCGAAATTCAAGGGCAAGGGGATTTCGGAACGGACGCGAAACGCATCGGCATCCTGCATGTGACGGCGGTCGCCCCGGACATGCAATGTGAGCGAGTCCGCACCGCCGGCATGCGCGTCGTGGCCGGCCTCTAACGGATTGGGTTCCGCGTGGGGCAAGTCGAGCGCACCGGCATAGCGGGCCTGACGCAGGGTCGCGACATGATCGATATTCACTCCAAGTAGCAACGACATGGTCAGGTGCATAGCCGCTCGCGGGACCGCGGGCAAGACCGACTTGTCACGAGGAAACGAGGGCGCCCGTCACGGTGGTGCCCAGAGTGTGAAGGGCCAAACCGGCACATTGCGCAAGATCCAGTAAGCAAGCAGCACCGCGAGGATCCATCTGGCGCCGGTGGGTCCGATTGTGAAGCGCAATGGCCGCGAGGGGTCGCGGATCCAATGCGGGATTTGGATTCCAAGCCAAGCTATCAACGCGGGCACGGCGAGCATGCCAAGCGGGTTGAAACGAAACGCCTCGCTGAAGTGCCCGTGAAGTGCGGCATGGGTGGCGCGGGTCATGCCGCAACCTGGACAGAGAAAACCGGTCCAACGATGGAACAAACAACCGGGCCAGCACGGCGCGTCGGGGCCGTTTTGATAGAGTAAAAAAGTGATGAGCGTGACCGCGACGAACGCGATCCCGCACAGGATGATGCGGCCGCGCCGTCTGTTAGGAAAGCTCGTCATCCTCCTCATCTGTCGGCTTGTCGCAATCCGCAGATTTGCCGGTTTGGCGGCCGACAAGCCAAAGCAGAAGGCTGCCCACGCCGATGCCACCTAACAAAATGACCCAAAACAGGGGTTTGGCGAATTCCGGAATATCCACGTTCATTCCGAACAATCCGCCGAATGCGACCAAGGGCAGGAAAAACCCGGCGAGCAGATTCAAGCGGAAGGCAATGGCGTTCAAGCGCGCCGCCGCAAGGGCATGCTTTTCCGACTGCTCGGCACGCCAGAACTCCAAGGTCATCCGGCCATCGATGTTGAGCAATTCCGCCGCCCGGTCGATTTCCCTGGCGCGGTCGCGAAAGCCGCGCATTTCCCGGTCGTCGGAATCCACCGATAGCACCTGTTCAAGCGCTTGAACCAGGTTGCGGCTGCTCCGGCTGAGGGGGCCTGCATGACGCAATATCGCGAAAATCTCGGCTGCGGTGCCCGCCTTATCGATCACCTCCTCATGGCGGTCGATCGCTTTGGCATAACGGTCTAACAATTCGCCCAGGCCGTTCAGACCCGCACCGGACGGTTGGATCCAACTGCCATCATGACGTTTCCAAAAAAACAAGGCCTTGCGTTCCGGGATTCCGGCATCAGGCACTTCATGCACCACGAGCAACAATTCTCCGGCTCCCTCGACGCAGCGTTGGTGCCCCGGTCGGTTGCTCAATTGCTCACGCAATTCAGGTTCCAGGTTGAAGTGATCCGGCAGTTTGACAATTTCCATGACGGCCATGTGTGCGATGATAACGGATTTTTCCGCCCTGCAAAGCTGGAACGATCGGTTCAGTTGCAAAGGGCGCTCACTGAGGATTGGAGATTGATTATTGGGTGACCCAAGGAGCGGCGGACTCCGATCCGCCGAATGTGCATGAAAAGAGTCCATGACTGGCCCATGCCCCAAGGAGCGGCGGACTCCGGCCGCCGAATGTGCATGAAAAGAATCCATGACACGCCCATGCATCGAGCGAAAACACTTTATCATTGGCTTTTCATGGTCCGCGCATGGTCTCGGCGGAGCGGGCTGAAGCCCGCGCTCCTTGTTAGAATCCAACATGCAGGCAGGACCCAAGGAGCGGTGGCCTCTGGCCGCCGAATGCCCATGAAAAGAATCCATGACACGCCCATGCATCGAGCGAAAACGCTTTATCATTGGCTTTTCATGGTCCGCGCATGGTCTCGGCGGAGCGGGCTGAAGCCCGCGCTCCTTGTTAGAATCAAACGTGCCGCCGCTCCGTGAATCATTCCGTCCGGGATTCCCTCTTTCGGGCACGGCTGCGCCCATCACCAGCGGATGGCGGCGGCGGCCCAAGTGAGGCCGGCGCCAAAGACGACGAGGACGATGGCGTCGCCGCGTTGGAACGCGCCGGTTCGGTTGGCTTCGTCGAGAGCGATGGCGACGGCGGCGGCCGAGGTATTGCCGTATTTATCGAGGTTGATAAAGACGCGTTCATTCGGGACGGCAAGGCGGTCCGCGATGGCATCGATGATGCGGCGGTTGGCTTGGTGAGGGATGACGCAGGCGATGTCCTCGGGTTGCCATCCGGCGCGGGC
>CAIYYV010000165.1 GCA_903930425.1 Akkermansiaceae bacterium
CAGTATGTTAGCGAATAAAAGTTAGATTGGCAGAGGCGGGGATTCATTTAGTCTGGTTTTACAACAAACTGACTATGAGTAACAAATACCACCGCCTCTGCGCGGGAAATCGTATCGTTATTGCCAACATGAGGCAAGCCGGAAAGAACCAAATCGAGATTCACGAACCTGCAACCTGCGGGCGGCCAAGCTCAAGCGGGATGAAAAGCTCGAGGATCTCAGGAAGGCCGAAAGCGGCAGCCAGGGGCCTGATAGAATGCAGACCATTGGAGACGCGCTCGAAACGGTGGCAAAGAAGGTGATCGGGAAGCGTGGCCTGAAAGTGGCCACGGTCGATTACTACAAGCACGCATTCAGCACGCTCCGCAAGACCTTGCCAACCAGCGCAAAGGGCAGCTCGTGGACCGAGGCGCAGGCCGAGAAGTGGTGGCGCTCTTACCGGGATGGCCATGACCCAAGACTCGCCAACACCGTGATGCGGCTGGTCCGCAAAATCGGAGCGGCCCTGATCGACGCCGGCCAACTACGGGAGAACCCGGCCGCCAAACTCGAGTCCTCAAAAATCGGGAAAACCAAGGTGACCGATCTCCCGTCCGCTAAGGTGTTGGACGATCTGTTGATCGACGTCCGATCGCAACGAAAAAGAAGCTCGGAGGAACCATGCCATGTCAGCGCGGTCTTGGCAGCCACATGTAGCCCTGGGATTCTTGCAGCCAGGAACTTGAGCGACGGGTCCCGTGCCAGTTCGTCACCGGCGAACATGAACACCGCCTTGATGTCCGGCCTGTCACCGGCCTCTCGCAGTGCCGCACCGATTTCCTCGGAACTGTTAGCCCCAAAAATCACCCGCGAAAACAAGTCGGGCTTGCGCATGATCGGGCCATCGATTCGAACCACGCCAATGCCATCCTCGACGCTGAGCAGCGGGCTGGATTGACCGGGGGGTGGCAGGACCGTGCCGCGATCAAAGAACGAACGGGAGGCTGCCGCCATCGAACGCAATGCTTCGGGCTGGATCAACCACTCACTGTTTTGGAGAAAAACCGGATTCACGCCCCGGCGGCGGTGTCAACGCAGGGGGCATGTAGCGGCGCTCTATGAGCGTCGATACCCATGAGATGAGGGCGTTTGGCGACACGCCTCATTTTCTAACGACGGTCAAAGGTGGCGCGCTCTCGATGAGAGCGCAGGGTGTAGGCACGATCCATGAAAAGTCCAAATCAAATCCTAACAGTCTAGATTTTTTGGCCTTGCATGGTCTCAGCATCGACATGCGGCCTCATCGAGGCCGCGCTACCAATGCCAGGCATCCACCGGAACAATCACCTCTTCCGGCGAGTCAGTATCATCCCGCTTGCGCATATTGTTAGGACCCAGCAGCTCGGTTCAGGGACGCTGGCAACACGGAACCCGTAGTCGTCGTACTCGACCGACGGGTCGCCGCCTTCGCGGGACGAGGAGGCCAGGTTGTAGTCGAGGTTGTACCAGGAGCCCCCGCGCAGCCCGCGCGACGAGCCGATGACGGCGTCGTTCCATTCCCATACATTTCCTCCCTGATCGAAGGTGCCGTAAAAGCTCGCACTGGCGGCTCCAGCACTCCCCACAGTCGTCACATTGCCATCCTGACCATTCCAATCCGCCCCAGAGTTATAATTGACCACGTTAGCCCCCGGATTCGAGATGTTGCCAGAGGCATCAGCAGCCGCGATGGTCGGGGCCGTATTGCTCTGCGTCGGATAGAGCGAGTAACTGGCATTTGCGGGGTTGGAATAGGCTGCCTTATACCACTCGTCCTCGCTGGGAATATACACCGTGGCACCCACGTTTTTGGTGATGAGTCCCGTGTTGCCGTTGAGCGTGTAGGATCCTGTTTCCGTGTTGCCCGTGGCCATCCAGTTGGTGAAGCGTGCCGCGTCATACCAGCTCACGTAATTCACCGGCTTTTCGCCCATGTTGCTGCGAATCGTGTATTTCGATCCACTGGCTGACCCGCTGGTGTAGGTGATGCCGCCGCGCATGGTGCTGCCCATGGACGCATTGTAGATGCCGTTGGCATTCGCTCCGCTCGGGTCCACCGCATTCAGAAACTGCGCATACTGAGCGTTCGTCACCTCATATTTGCCGATGTTGTAGGCGTGATCCACCGATCCGTAACGCTGAACACCTTCTGTGAAGTAGATGTCTCCATCAGCAGTATCCGCCGTATTACCCGGATTCCCGACACTGACGTAATCCATGTTGAACACGGCGAAGGCCGGGGTAACGAGCGAAAGGGCAGCCAACGGTGCGAGGCAACGGAATGGAATTTTCATATCAGCGCGAGGCAACGCCGTATCCCTGCCTCATGCAAGCCAATTCCGCCCGGTCCTTTGCCTAGCGGTTTGCCCGATAGATCGAGTGTTTCGGAAATGCTAAGCAAGAAACCGCTGTCGTGATTCCAGCGGAGGGATTGACCCGGTTCTTGGCGGGTGGCAGTTGCAAACTGGATGCTCCCGACGGTTTCCACAGCATCTCGACCGGAACGCCAAACTTATTGAGTGGAAACAATCCCGCGCTGAAGATGGAGAAAAAGCCATCAATCCTTTATTTTACTAAGGAAATCACGCATTTCCAACTGGTGATCCCGGCAGGAATCGAACCTGCACCTACGGCTTCGGAGGCCATCGTCCTATCCATTGGACCACGGGACCAGTCGAAACGAATGGCACGGCGAACGGGTATCTCAGCGTCCCCGACTTGGCAAGAAGAAGGAGGATCAAAAATGGGGCGTACTGAAAATCAAGGGTCGCGCCTGCCAGAAAAAAGCGCGTGCGGGATTCGCGTCGACAGATTGTTTCGGCGGATCATACCGTAGGGTCTCGCCGCGCATGAAGCCCACCACGACACTCGCCACCTGCCGTACTCCAGACGGATCGACGCTGCTGCTGCAGCAGCATGATGGTCACTATTTTTTGCGGATAGACGGTGTGCCGTTGATGAGCACCATCGCCGCCGCCTCGGAACAACAGATGGCAGAGCTCGCCTGCGTCGATCTGCCCGCCGAGCCGCGCATTCTCATCGGCGGTCTCGGCTTCGGGTTCACACTGCGTCGCGTGCTGGAACTTTGTCCGCAAATTGCCACAGTCGATGTGGCGGAATTGTTGCAGGAAGTGCTTGATTGGAACCGCGAATTTCTGATAGAAGTTAACGGACGATGTGTGGATGACCCGCGGGTGACGGTTCACACCTGCGATGTGGGCGATCTGATTGAGCGGTGCGGGGCGCGGCGATATCATGCGATTTTGCTCGATGTGGACAACAGCCCGGACCCGTTAGTCCAGCAATCAAACGAGCGACTTTACAATCGAGCAGGGATTGCCCGGATCCATGCCGCGCTCTATCCATGCGGGCGGGTCGTATATTGGTCGGCCAAGCGCGACGCCGAGTTCACCCGGTCCTTGGAAAAGACTTTTAAGAAAGTGGAATGCATAGCGGCGAAGGCTTATCCGCAGGCGAAGCGTTTCAGCCACTCGCTTTTTATCGCGGACCGGGATTGAAGAGAAAGCACGAGCGCAGGAAATGGGGCGAGAAAAGCAATTTCCGCTGATGACTTTGGGGAAATAGGATCGCCAAACTGCACTGGCCTGATTAATATCGGGTGTCGCCCGCAGCGCTTTGCATCGTCTGCAATGCAGCTCGGCATTTCCCATCCCCTCCGCTCGCCCCATGAAACCTGTCACGTTCAATAACACCGTCCTCCGCGATGGGCACCAATCACTGGCCGCCACCCGCATGACCACCGCGCAGATGCTGCCGGCCGCCCCCATCCTCGACCAGATCGGCTTCAGCGGCCTTGAAACCTGGGGCGGGGCCACCATCGATTCGTGTCTGCGCTACCTCAACGAAAACCCGTTCGATCGCCTGCGCGCGCTGAAGAAAGCCGCTCCTGTCACGCCGCAAATCATGTTGCTGCGCGGCCAGAACATCGTGCAATACACGAGTTTCCCCGATGACATCGTGGCGGCTTTTGTGCGAGCCAACGCAGCCGCTGGCCAGGATGTCTTTCGTATTTTTGATGCGCTCAATGACACCCGCAATTTGATCACCGCGATCCAGACGGTGCGTGATTGCAAGAAGCATGCCCGGGGCGAAATCTGTTACACTACCAGTCCGGTCCACACGGTCGAAGCCTTCGTGCAGATGGGGATTGAACTGGAAAAAATGGGCTGTCATTCGATCGGCATCAAGGACATGTCAGGCATCATGACGCCCCACTTCGCCTACTTGTTGGTCAAGGAGCTCAAACGCAAGACGGGTCTGCCCATCACGCTTCACACGCACGATACCGCCGGCCTTGGAGCCGCCGCCTATCTCGCCGCCATTGATGCCGGCGTGGATACCGTGGAAACCTCGATC
>CAIYYV010000166.1 GCA_903930425.1 Akkermansiaceae bacterium
AGCACAGCCCCATTGACAATGAGAAAATTGACATAAGACGCCGGCAACAACGGCAAGCGCCAACCCGGAACCTCACACGCTTTGGGCAATGGAATCTCCACTACCTCGAAGGGTTTTCCGTTAGAACGGCGAAACGAGCGCAAGCGTGCAAGGTTGTCCTCTAACACGCGATGATTCGGGGAGCACTCGTCAGGCTCCACACAGGCGAGAATCGTCTCCGGGTCCGTGAAACGCGCAAGGTCGTCGATGTGGCCGTCGGTATCGTCGCCCACGAGGCCTTTGTGGAGCCAGAGGATCTCAATAACGCCAAGGCCGTCACGAAGAAGTTGTTCTGTTTCAGCACGGTCAAGCTGCGGGTTCCTGTTTGGATTGAGCAACACGGCCTCCGTCGTGAGCAGTTGGCCAGCCCCGTTGGTTTCAATCGCCCCACCTTCCAGAATCATGCCGCCTTTGAAAACCCTCATGCCCAGCGCTGCGGCCACCCGGCCCGGTATCGCATTATCCAAATCCCAGGGAGGGAATTTGCCACCCCATGCGTTGAAACCCCAGTCGGTCACGGCAAGCTCACCAGTGTCGGCATGTTTCACGAAGATCGGCCCGTGATCGCGGCACCAGACGTCATTGTGTGGATGGTCAAAAAGCTCCACACGCTCCGGCACTGCCTTCGCCCGGTTGCACGCAAGCGCAATGGCCGTGTGACGAACTGCCGGCGCATTGATTCTAACAATTTCATGGCGCGAGATGGCCGCCGCGATTTCCGAAAATTTCCCTTCGATCAAGTCATGCTTTACCCCACCCCAGTGACGGGCGTCACCGACTGGCCATGACAACCAGATCGCCTCCTGCGGTGCCCACTCGGGTGGCATCGTGAATCCGGTGGCGGCGTGCATACGCGTCACGTTGCACTGCGGGTTCGCTGATTTCCAGCTTTCATTCCACAGGAGTTCTGGCTGCTTGGAACAGCGCGCCAATCACCCGTTGAGTGCACGATCTGATCGGGCGACTCAGTGACCCTTGCTGGCCACTGCTCCTAACAGGCCTTCGCAGCCGCTGAGCCTTTTCCAAAGGCCGCCATAAGCGGCAATGATCAGAAAACAAACAGCAGGCACGGCGAAACCGGCGGACATGCCGTAGTCGTCGCCTAGTTTGCCCATCAGTTTTGGCAGCAGCGCCCCACCCATGATCGCCATGACGATAAACGACGAGGCGACTTTGGATTTCGATCCAAGCCCGTGAATGCCCAGCGCAAAAATCGTCGGAAACATGATCGACATGAAAAAGAAACTCAAAAACAGCGCAATCACCGAGACCCAACCGAGCTTCGCCACAATCAGCGCCATCAGAATGACATTTGCCGTCGCATAGGCCGCGAGTGCCTTGTGCGCCGCAACCTTGTTGAGTAATCCGGCCCCCGTGAAGCGCCCGAGCAAAAAGAGCGAAAATCCAAAAAAGGAAAGCAACTTGGTGGCTCCCTGTTCGGTGGTGAACCATGATCCATCACGCCATTCCGAACCGCTCGCACCTCCCACCAAAAATGACCAGGACTCCTTCATCGTCGCCGTCAATGCCGGCATGTCTTCCACAATATAATTGATGAAAAAACTGAAAATCCCGGCTTGCGCCGCCACATATACAAATTGGGCAAGCACTGCACCGGTGAAGTGCCCGTGACTCCAGATCGACTTGTGCACCACAGGCACCGAATCATCGAGGTGATAGTCATCCTCATTGACGATGTCAGGGATGTCTGCCTTGAAGAAAACAAAAGCCAGAAGAATAACCACCCCCGCAATGACCGCGTAGGGAATCCAAACCGTGTGATGCGCGGATGTGATGCACACATGGCACTTCCCATCGACCTTGCTCAGTTCGTTTTTCAACCAGGAATCCGCCATCGCAGTGCAGGGCGTGCACGTTTCTAACGGGCCGGCGGATGCGTCGGCCGCTGAATGATGCTTGTGCAACATGACCCGGTGGCTCTGCAAACCGCGTGTGAATTGAGCTTTTTTCTCCTGACACGGCCGGCAATTTTCAATCGAGGCTTTCTGCGCTCCAGAATCGATGTGCGCCTGATGGATCCCGGGGTCCGCATAAAAGAATAGCCCGCCGATGATCGGCCCGAGGATCCACCCGACACCGTTGGCGGATTGCGCCAAATTGATCCGAACCGCCGCAAATTGTGGAGCCCCCAAAACCGTCGTGGAGGGATTCGCACTCGTTTCCAAAAAAGTCAGCCCCATCGAAATCACACTAACACCTAACAAAGATGCCCCGA
>CAIYYV010000167.1 GCA_903930425.1 Akkermansiaceae bacterium
ACCACTTCGACATCGGCTGCCACGCCACGGAGGGTTGGCGCGAGCGCATGCTGTCGCTCGCGCGTCAAGCCAGCGACCTTGGCGCGATGATCACGTCGGTGAAGATTTCTGAGATCACGCGGGCGAGATCGACGGTGAGCGGGCGGTTGCAGACGATCACGCCGCCAAACGGTGCTTGGCGATCGGTTTCAAACGCCTTTTGCCAGGCGATGCGGAGGTCATGATCGTCCTGGCCCACGCCGCACGGGTTGGTGTGTTTGAGAATCGCGACGGTGGGTCTAACAAAATCGAGGATGATGTCGGCGGCGGCCTCGATGTCGAGGATGTTGGTGTAGGAAAGTTCCTTGCCCTGAACCTGAGTGAAGAATTGGCTGAAGTTGCCATAGAGCGAGCATTTTTGGTGCGGGTTATCGCCGTAGCGGAGTTCCTGTTCGAGTGGCAGGCTGAGGTTGAAATTGGAGCAGGTGCCGGTCCGGCACTGGCCGAGGAAATTCGAGATGGCAGCATCGTAGCTCGAGGTGCGAAGAAAAACTTTCACGGCGAGTTGTTCGCGAAACCCTTTGGTGGTGTCACCATTGTGCTCTTTGATTTCATCAATCACCCGCGCATAGTCCGCCGGATCGACCACCACCGTGACATGCGCGTGGTTTTTCGCGGCGCTTCGAAGCATCGAGGGCCCGCCGATGTCGATCTGCTCGATGGCTTCTTCGAGCGTGACATCTGGATTGGCAACGGTTTGCTCAAAGGGATAGAGGTTGACGACCACGAGGTCGATGGGAGGGATGTCGTTTGCCTTGGCTTGGGCGAGGTGCTCCGGGTCATCGCGGCGTTGGAGGAGGCCGCCGTGAACTTTGGGATGGAGTGTCTTGACCCGGCCGTCGAAAAGTTCGGGAGCACCGGTGTATTCGGCCACATCGATGACCGGAATGCCCGCAGCCCGAAGGGTTTTGGCGGTGCCGCCTGTGGAGAGCAGTTCGACTTCGAGCTCGTGCAGATTTCGGGCGAATGCAACGAGGCCGGTTTTATCGGAAACGGAGAGTAAGGCGCGGACGATTGGCATGGTGGGTGGATTTTTGAAGTGAATGCGCCGGGACGGCAGGGGACCATCTGACAAGCCGCTGCATAATCAAGGACAGGCCTCCCGGCAAGCGGAATAGCCGTCTCGCCAACACGGCACGCGCATTTGACAGGGGATTGTTACGCAAGGCCTCGGCGGCGGCGCAGCCACCACTCGGCGCAGAGGAACCCTAACAATAACAGCACAGGCAATGGGTGGTTCCAGATGTCCGAGACCTGCTCGCGTTCGGTAAGGTGTTGCGGTTTGGGGAGTTGTTTGAGCCATTGGTTTCCCTCTCCGCGTGCGACATAGGCACCGCCACTTTGTTGGGCGATGCTGCGGAGGAATGGGGTGTCGGGCATTTCGTCCCGGCGTTCTTCGGGTGAGGAAGCGACGGCGATGCGAGTCTGTGCGCGGACTTCGGTGCCTTGGCATGTGGCGTTCGCCTCGAGTTCATAAACGCCGGTGTTGTCTGCAAGGATTTCGCCACGGAAACCCTTGACGCGGCGACCATCGGGATTGTTCCAGAGTGCGGGTTGCAACACGAGGAGCTTGGAAATCCCCGACGGATCCTTGATGGATAGATTGAGCGCCTGGAAAGGTGCCGCGCCTTTGCCGATCCACTCGGCTTGCACAAGCGCCTTATCGCCCTGCCGGTAAAACGGTTGCTCCGTTGTCAATTCGATGCGTCCGGCACTTTGCAATCCTTCTTGATCGGGAGCAAGCCAATCGAGCAATTGGCACCAAAACGTGTCGTAAGCAGAGAGGCGGCCGGTCCATCCGGGGGCTGCGACGCGCCAGCGCCAAAGGGTGTCGCTCAGGACAACGGCGACGCGACCCGCGGACTGTTGTTTCACGACGACTAAGGGGCGGGCTTGACCGTCGGCGATGGCTTCCATGAGGACTTGCGCATTGTTGGCGACGCCTGTGGCTGAGTTGGCCCCCTGTAGGGCGGGGAAATTCCTGACAGTTTCAAACAACGGGCCGAACACCGGGTGGCGCAATCCCGCATCGGTCAATTTCACACCGAAGCGCCCGTCGCGGTGCGGCGCGGGTGTGGGGACGGGCAGAATACGCCCCAATGCAGCGGTAGAAAGCGGGGAGCCTAACAAGTTAGGTCCGCCCAGGACCGCGAGGCCACCTCCTTTTTCGGTGTAATCGTTGATGGCCTGCCACTGCGCGGGATTGAGAGCCTCTGGACTCACATCTGCGAGAATGATGGCGGCGCGTGAGGCAAGGGTCGAGGCGCTGAGATCGAGGGTGTTGTGTGGGGTGCCTGTGCCATCGGCGAAGCTGGCCCAGCGGCCGTCCTGCCATCGCGCGTAGCTGTCAAGTCGCACATTGCGATCGGTCGTTAAGGCGCGTCGAAGGAATTTCCCTTCAAATCCGAGTGTGTTAGAAAGCAGCAAGACGCTGCGTCCTTCCTGGCGGACTGTGATGACAAAAGGTTGGGACTTGGCGGAGGCATCGGCTGCAGGGTCAGTGACGCGCAGTTCATACGCATAACTTCCCGGACGTTCGGGTTTGAGGGGCAACCAAGCTTCCACGACATCGCCGTGACGGATGAAGCGCACGCGTTGTTCGGCCAGTTTGAGGCCCTCGCACCAGAGTTCGAGTGGGATCTCTTTGCCATCCAGTCCCCAGCCTTGGAGGACGGCGCGCACGCGGGTTTCGGTGCCGGCCACGGGTCGGCGCGGGGGTTCGACCTGCCAGAGGGTGACTCTTGCAGCGGGTGTCGCAGTGACCGGAGTTTCCACTTCGAGCACCCAACAGGGGAGATTCAATTTCACTGGCGGTGTGCCGTCCGTATCGAGGCCGTCTGATAGAAGGATGACGCCCGCGGCACCTTCGAGTCCCCATCGGCCTGACCAATCGGCAAGGGAAGTGTTGATGCGTGACTGGGTGCCTTTGAATTGGATTTCATCTGGCACGGATTCCGTGAGGCCGCGGTCGATTGAGAAATAGCGCAGGTCGCAGATTTCGCGGGCTTGGCGCATGGCGTTTGAGTCGAGCCATTGTTGGGCGACTTGGCGGCGTGGATTGGCTGCCGGGCCGTCATTCATGCTTTGTGATGAGTCGATCAGCACGCCGATGATGGGCCGTGTGATGTTGGCCTCGCGGTGTCGGCATTGAGGTTGAAGCAGCACCCATGCGAGGAGTATGGCTGATCCGCTGCGGACGCTCGCCAGCGCGAGGGCGCGTCTCCGGTCAGGATCTCGGCGCAAGGCTGCGAATGTCCATGCAGTGATTGCCAGCACGGCTAATGCGAGCAAGCCATAAATCCCGTGAGTGGTCATGCGGTGCTCCTTTTGTGATGTGCCTGTTTCTTCGAGTGAACATTGCTGGCAATCGGCGATAAGTTATCGGCAGCAATGAGACGCCGCTGTGCGGCAAGCATGCTTTGCCGTCCTTCTATCAGATAGATCAGCGCCGCTGCTGCGAGCAAGCAAGGCCAGAGGGGAACCTCGCGGCGGCTTTCGTTGCGCCATTTGCGGATTCCCTGAGTTCCGGTGATGATGTGTCCGGGAAGCAGGGCTTCGAGTTGATCAGTTGGTATGGGGCGCAGGTCCGACTCGTTGCGCCGGACATTCACTGCGCAGCGCCAAGGGATATGTGAGTTTTGTGATTGGGAGTCGTAGCATCCGCTGTGCAAGGCGAGTGTGGATTGGCCGTCCACATCGGCGGGCCATGATGCGTTTCCGGGGAACTGGGTGAGATCGGGCCAGGTTTCTCCGGCCCAGCGCGAGGTGGAGGTTTGCAGGACCAGATCCTTTGCGCGGGCGATTTGTTGGACGAGTGGGACAAATGCAGGTGAGAGTGGCAGGTCACCCCATGAGCGGTCGGCGCTGGCGTTGAGCCAAAGTATGCGTCCGGTCCCGTGAAGCATTTCGACCAATAATGGATAGTCACCCGCGAGTGTGGCTAACACATTTGCTGTTTTTGCAGCCGCGCAGGTTCTTGCGATTTTTTGTGGGACAGGGGGGAAGGGGGTTTGTTCGTTCCAGACTCCGTCGAACAATGGGTGGGATGGGGCAACGAGTCGTGTGGCCATCCTCGTGGCGGGTAACTGGGTTTCCTCTCCCGCAGTCACTGGCCAATTTTTCATCATGGGATCCGGTTGCCAATCGCCGGTGACCACCACGGTGCCACCAGTCTCTGCATAGGCGAGAGCCTTCAGCCATGCGTTTTCGTCGGTGATGGCTCCTGCCATGAACCAGAGCGAATCGATTCCATCGCTTGTTTGTGTGCGCCAGGTTTTCGATTCGAGAGTGGATATTTTGCAGGATCCGCCTGCGGCCAATGCTTTTGAAAGAAAGAATGACGGGCGCATGGTGCCGCTCATAGCGTCGCTGCGATCGACCACCAGAGCGTTGAGAGTGCGGTGCACGGGAAGGGCAAAATACCAATGATCATCGCAGGCCAAGGCGTCGCCGGCCAGTGCCACATCGCCAGTGAGCACCGGTCCGTCCATGACCGGAACTGGCAAGGTCAAGGGCACTTCGAGTGAGCCGCCGGCGGGGATTTCCACGGGGGATCGCATCAGCACTTGTCCAGCCACCCGGCATTCCAGCAAATCATTCACGGCCTTATCGCCGCAATTCACGAGTCGCGCCACGCCCTCAAGCAGTGAGCCTTGGTGGACTGCGCGTGCCTCCCATTCTACAGAAGCGACACTGGTGTTAGAAGCTTGGATGGAATCCGGGGTCAGCACGACAAGGCCGGTGCTGTCGCGATTCCAGACACGTTTGAAAAACCCCTCGGCGGGCCAATCCCATGTGGTCGACTGGTTGTCGGTGATGATCACCCATTCTTTCCGGGTGGCTTGACTGGTGAGTTCCCATTCGTGAGCCGCATTGAAAACCGCTGCCAGACTGGACGAGCCTTCCGAGATGCGTATCGCCTCAATCGCGCGGAACAACCGAGCGCGATCCGTGACGGGCACCGGTACCGGCCGCTCCAATCTGTCAGATAGAACCCACACGGCCACCGCATCCGATGGATCAAGTCCTTCGATCCAATCGCGCGCCAAGCGCTTGGCGACGTCAAGCCGGGATCCGGCCCCACTTTGCCATCCCATGCTTGCCGTGGTGTCGATCACCAGGACGGATTCTAACGGGCGAGCAGTGCCGAACCATCCGCCCTGCGATCTCACGACCGGCCGGGCAAACGCGGTTGCGAGTAACGCGAGCAGCAGGAGTCGCAGCGCGAGCAGCCAAGGGTCCTCGATGCGCGCTTGGCGCCTCATTCGCGCCGACGCGATTTTCAAATACCTCAGCGATGGAAATTCGAGTGGCACCTGCCGCCGTTTACGCTTCAAGTGCAGCCAAAGCGGCACGGCCATGGCTGCGGCGCTGGCTAACAGGAATGGCGAGAGCAAACCCATGGGTGTGAAAACTACATTTCAAGCTGCAATTGCGCCGTAGCGGCGCTGGCGTGCAGAACGCCTGCGGCAAATTGAACGGCACTTCATCGCTGAGATCGAGTCAAATGGGTGCCATCTGAAAGAGGCATGGAGACCCATCGAAAATGCACGGGCCGCGCCTACGAATTTGAGAGGCGCTCGTGATTCTATCGATTCCCCGTACGGGGGTCATGGAAGATGGGTGCCACCCATGAGAAACCGGTCGCACTCGCGGGCGACGCCCCGGCCTTCGTGGATCGCCCAAACGACCAGTGATTGACCACGGCGCATGTCACCCGCCGCGAAGACGCCGGGCAGATTGGTGGTGAATTGCCCAAATTGCGATTTCACATTGGAACGCATATCGGTCTCAAGGGAAAATTGATTCACGAGTGTTTGTTCGGGGCCGAGAAACCCGAGTGCAAGCAGTGCCAGTTGTGCGGGAATCGTCCGCCGGGTGCCGGGTTGCTCCACAGGCATCTGCCGCCCTTGGTCGTCCTTTTCCCACTCGATACTCGCGATTTCAAGACCTGTTAGATTGCCGTCTGGATCCTTGAGGAACCGGTGTGTTTGAGTCAGATAGTGGCGCGGGTCGCTGCCTTGAATGGCGGCGGCTTCGGCCTGCCCGTAGTCCACGGTTTGAATTTTCGGCCATTCGGGCCACGGGTTGTCGGAGGCACGATCCCTTGGCGGTTGAGGCAGGATTTCCAATTGGGTGACACTTTTACAACCGTGGCGAAGACTGGTGGCGACGCAGTCAGTGCCTGTGTCGCCGCCGCCGATCACGACGACATCCTTGTTGGCTGCGTTCAGCAGCGGGTTAGACCCGTCGAATGAGTGATCCAGTTGATGGCGGGTGTTCGTGGTGAGGAAATCCATTGCGAGGTGGACGCCCGAGGCGTCGCGTCCCTCAATCGGAAGTTCACGGGCGAGGGTGGCACCACAGCAAAGAACGACGGCGTCAAACTCGCCGCGCAGGCGGGCAGGGGTCCATTTCCGGTCTGTGCCGATGTGGATTCCTGTTAGAAACGCGACGCCCTCATCGCGCATGAGGTTGACTCGGCGGGATACGACCTCGTCCTTGGCGAGTTTCATGTTAGGAATTCCATACATGAGGAGTCCGCCGATGCGATCCTCGCGTTCAAACACGGTGACGTTGTGACCTGCTTGATTGAGTTGGTCGGCACACGCGAGTCCGGCGGGGCCTGACCCGACGACCGCCACTTTTTTGTTGGTTCGTTTGGCCGGGATTTTGGGGGTGATCCAGCCATTTTCCCAGGCGTGGTCGATGATGGCACACTCATTGTTCTTGATGGTGACGGGCGGTTGGATCACGCCCAGCACGCAGGACCCCTCGCAAGGAGCGGGACACACACGGCCTGTGAATTCAGGGAAATTGTTCGTTTTGTGAAGCCTGGCGAGTGCTTCCCGCCAGCGTCCGTGGAAAATCAAATCATTCCACTCGGGGATCAAATTGTGGATCGGGCAGCCACTCGCCATTCCAGCGACTATATGTCCAGTATGACAGAATGGGGTGCCACAATCCATGCAGCGAGACGCTTGGTCGCGCCGATGCTGCTCATCCCCGTGGATTTTGAATTCCCGCCAGTGCTTGAGGCGCTCGATTGGGGTGATTTCGGAATCGTTCTGTCGCTCGATTTCGATGAATCCTGTTGATTTTCCCATGGTTTGAAATAAGTGCGTGATTGGGTGTCAATTGCCGCCGACGCGCGACAGGTCGTTGAGGTTTTGCTCGAAGGCGGCCATGGCGGCTTGATCACCGGTCAGCCCATCCGCCTCGACTTTTCGAAAGCACTCGAGCATGCGCTCGTAGTCGCGTGGCAATACCTTGAAAAATTTTGGAAGTTCGGAGTCCCATTCATCTAACAACCATTGTCCCCTGACAGATCGGGTAAGGGCGACATGTTGGGTGATTGCGGCGCGCACCATGTCTATCTCGTCGTTTTCGGAGTCGATCAGTCGATGGAGGTTCACCATTTCCGGGTTGACGCGCTTCGAGAAGAGTCCGTCGATATCATAGACATAGGCGATGCCACCGGACATGCCGGCGGCGAAGTTTCGGCCGGTTTCACCTAACACAATCACCTGGCCGCCAGTCATGTATTCGCAGGCATGGTCGCCGACGCCCTCGACCACGGTTTTCACGCCGGAATTGCGGACGCAAAAGCGTTCGCCGGCGATGCCGTTGATGTAGGCTTCGCCCGAGGTTCCGCCGTAGAACGCGACGTTGCCGATGAGGATGTTGTTCGCGGCTTCGAAGAGCGATCCGTGAGGCGGATAGACGATCACCTTGGAACCGGAAAGGCCCTTGCCGAGGTAGTCGTTGGCGTCGCCCTCAAGCACAAATGTCATGCCGGCCGGAGTGAACGCGGCAAACGACTGCCCGGCGCTTCCGGTGAATTTCAGGTGGATCGTGTCGTCCGGAAGGCCCGCGCCGCCATATTTTCGAGTGACCTCGCTGCCAGTGAGAGTGCCGACCACGCGGTTCACATTGGTGATCGAGAATTCCGCGCGGACATTTTCGCCGCGTTCAATGGCCGGTTTGCAGAGTGCGAGCAGGTGGGTGGTGTCGAGTGCCTGTTTCAGCCCGTGATCCTGAGGGATTTTCCAGTAAGTGCCGACATCGTCGCCCACATCGGGTTTGTGGAAGAGGGTGGTGAGGTCGACGCCGCAGGCTTTCCAGTGTTCGGTGGCCTCAGCAGTGTCAAGGCACTCGGCGTGCCCAACCATTTCTTGGAGGGTGCGGAACCCACAAGCGGCCATGATTTCACGGAGTTCAAGCGCGATGAAGCGCATGAAATTGACGACATGCTCGG
>CAIYYV010000168.1 GCA_903930425.1 Akkermansiaceae bacterium
CTCCAGGAACGCTCGTCCCCCGAGGAGGACGCATCGGCACCGTAGGCACTGCGAACGGATACTATCCGGCCCACCTGCACTTTGAATTGCGCGCCAGTGATGCGGTGGAGATCGGCGCGGGTTATGGCATGAACCGCCTCAACCGGCTCGATCCGATGGCCACAATCGCCTCGCGCCGCAATGCCGCCAACGATGACCTCTCACCGTCGCCACTCGCCGTGGCGCTCACCCAAAAAGGCACCCCATGACGCGACGCAAACCGATTGGCGCGGTCGGGTCAACCAACCGGCGGATTTTGTGGCAGCTTGCCGCAGAACACCCCTTAATCTCGTTGAAAATGACGCGCATCATTCTTCTGTTAGCCATTGCCATTTTGATGCGTATCCCGGCAGCGGCCGAACCGGTGCTTTACCCACTGCCGCAAAAAAGCAACGCGTCAGGAGGTATCACTTCGCTCTCATCCAAAGCGCGCATCGAGGGGGCGGACAAGGCAGATCCCAATGCCGTGGCATTGCTCAAGGCCCGACTCAGCCACTGCGATGCGGATGGCCGCATCACCCGCGTGCTCATCGGCGAGCGCGGCGATTCCGCAGTGGCGGCATATTTCGAGGGAGTCCCCGAACGATCGGGTGCCTATCGGCTTCGGGTGACTGGAGATCAATTGGTCATTGCCGGCCATGACGGACGCGGCACCTACTATGGAGTCCGTAGTCTCGAACAACTGATCGATGCGGACGGCAAACTGGCGACCCTGCCGGAGATCGACGTCACCGATTGGCCCGATGTCCCGTTTCGCGGCGCGGTGGAAGGATTCTATGGCACGCCGTGGTCCCATGAGAACCGCCTCAGCCTGATCCGCTTTTTCGGCAAACACAAACTCGACACTTATATTTACGGTCCCAAGGACGACCCGTTCCATAGCTCGCCGAATTGGCGCAAGCCGTATCCGCCGGCCGAAGCCGCCAAAATCCGCGAACTCGCCTCCATCAGTCGCGCCCACAAGGTGGACTTCGTCTGGGCCATCCATCCGGGCAAGGACATCCAGTGGACGGATGCCGATTTCCGCGCCGTCATGGAAAAATTCGAATCGATGCATGGTCTCGGCGTTCGTTCCTTCGCGGTGTTCTTCGACGACATCTCAGGCGCGGGCACCAAGGCTGACCAGCAGGCCAAACTGCTTAACTTCCTCCATGAGCAGTTTGTCGTGAAAAAACGTGACGTGACTCCATTGATCGTATGCCCGACCGAATACAACAAGGCCTGGTCCAACCCCGCTTCCGGAACCTATCTGGATATCCTCGGGGAAACCCTCCACCCATCGATTCATGTCATGTGGACGGGCAACAGCGTGGTAGCCGACCTTGATCAAACGTCGATGGAATGGATCAACCGCCGGATCAAGCGCAAGGCATACATCTGGTGGAACTTCCCCGCCAGTGACTATGTCCGCAATCACTTGCTGTTAGGACGTGTTTATGGAAACGCTCCGGATGCCATAGATCTGTTAGGTGGCTTTGTCTCCAATCCGATGGAGCGTGCGGAGGCATCCAAGATCGCGCTCTTCAGTGTGGCCGGTTATGCGTGGAATGCCAAGAGCTATGATTCCAAGTCCGCTTGGCGGGCCGCGATCCGCGAAGTCATGCCGCGCGCCGCCGAAGCCTTCGAGGTGTTCTGCTCTCACAACAGCGACCTCGGACCTAACGGACACGGCTACCGCCGCGAGGAATCCGTCGAGTTCGCTTCCGCCGCTAACTCGTTCCTCGCCGCCTTCCGCGCCTGCCGGGTGAATCAAGCGCCCGATCCGCAAACCGTCCGCCCGGAATTCGAGCGCATCCGCCAGGCCCCTGCGGCGATCCGCACCGGCTCCACCAACGCGGGACTGATCGCTGAAATCAATCCTTGGCTCGACGCCTTCGAGCAACTCGGTCGCGCCGGCGTGGCCGCGCTCGATGCCCACACCGCGCTTCTATCAAAAACGCCCGCAGAGGCGTGGCCATTCCTCGCGGAAGCTTATGCCGCCCTCGCCCGCATGGCGGAAATCGACAAAACCCAGAACCGCAATCCCTATCAGCCGGGCATTGTGACGGGGTCGCTTGTCGTCACGCCCTTTGTGAGAGAATTGGTGGATACCACATCCGCTCGCTTCCTCAGTCAGCTATCAGGTCGGTCGCAATTCCGGCCGGGCGGCATCACGTCCACCAGCGAACGGGAATCGTTCCCCCTGATGCTCGATGGCAAGGACGATACGTTTTATTATTGCAAGAGCCTTCAAAAAACCGGCGATTGGTTCGGGGTCGATCTCGGTGGCTTGAACAAGGTCACTCGCATCCGCCTGCTTCAAGGCCGCAACGACGACGACCATGACCGCGTCCATCAAGGGGTCCTCGAAGGGGCCGCAACAGACGATCAGTGGGAGGAAATTGCAATAGTGAGAGATAGCCGCGTCGATGTGAAATTGGACCCACCAAAAAACTGCCGTTTCATTCGGCTACGGGTGACCCAGGCAGGCA
>CAIYYV010000169.1 GCA_903930425.1 Akkermansiaceae bacterium
AGAAGAGGAAGAAGAGGCGTTTGCGGGCCTTGTTAAAATTCTCGCAGGAGTCGGCTTTGCCGCCGCCGTAGTCGTGCTCGTTTTCCAATTGATGCTTGCTGACATTTGGATCAGCGCTGAGGACAATCCAAAGACTGGGGATTGGGCGCAACTCATCGAATAACTATCCCACATCTATTCCGAGACCATGGCTTGGCCCATCATCAACATTCTGCTTGCCGCTTCCGTCATCTACCTGGCCTTCTCCGCCAGTGGACTTGTGATCGGTTAAGCCAGTCAATACCCCCCCGCCACCAGTTGCTTTGCGATTTCCCGCAAAGCAATAGTGAGCATTTCACCCATCTCCTCACACGATCCTCCTATGGCCCTGACCTTCACTGACGCGAATTTCCAGTCCGAAGTGCTCGACTCTCACATCCCGGTCCTTGTGGACTTCTGGGCCGAGTGGTGTGGTCCGTGCAAAATGATTGCCCCGGCCCTCGACCAGGTCGCCACTGAACTCGACGGTGTCGCCAAAGTGGGCAAGGTGAATGTGGATGACGCGCTCGAGCTTGCCGTGAAATATCATGTGCGTTCGATTCCCCTCCTCCTGTTCTTCAAAAATGGTGAGGTGAAGGACCAAATTGTCGGTGCGAGTGTCACCAAGGATCAACTCAAGGAGAAGTTGCTCGCCCTCACTTGATCGTTCGCCCGAGAGAACGATCTGTTATTGCATCCGCAAAGCCAGGCATCCTGGATCCTCCCCGTGACCGGAACACATGAATTGGCGATGTTCGCGGGCTTGATCGTGCTCGGGCAGTTCAGCCCGGGGCCGGACATGGTCTTGCTCACCCGCACGGCGCTGCGCGAGGGTCCGAAAGCCGGCGTCAAAATGGCCACAGGCATCGCTTGCGGACTCGCCATTCATTCCACGATTGCAGTCGGCGGCGTGGCGGTTGCCTTCCTGAGGTTTCCCGTGCTGCGTTCGCTCCTCCAATGGGTGGCGGCCTTCTATTTGTTATGGCTGGCGTATGGCTTGCTGAAATCTGCTTGGATCGCGGGAAAATCGGGAGCCATCCCTGTGCCCACCGCCTCAACGAGCAGCCGCTCAGCGTTCGTGCGCGGCTTGTTATGCAATCTGTTCAATCCCAAAGTGCCCTTGTTTCTAGCAGCCGTCTGCGCGCCCTTTCTCGCGGGCAAGCATCCCGGTTGGTGGCCACTCGCCATCTGGGGCATTGTGGTCGGCCTAGGCATCTCCCTGTGGTCACTCTGGGTCGTGCTTCTTCAATGGCGGCCGCTGCGCACGCGTTATGAACGCGCCGCCGGATGGATCGATGGGTTTTTTGGTGTCGCCCTTCTTGCCTTAGCCGCACGCTTGATCATCGGGCCCTGACCCGATCTTGATAGACCGGGCCGCATGTTTCAAAACCGAGAGTCTTACTGATAGACCGGAGTCTTGTGTTGGTTGAAGTATCCATCAGTGACATACATGGTTCCGGGATAATCGGGCAGGGGACCCGAGTCCGGAGGCAGCGGGATATTGCCGTAGGTGGCGTCCTCCGGTTGGGAATAGGCAATGTTCACGGGGGTCCCCACCTTTACCAGGCGGAAGAACTTCGGTGAGAGGTTTTCATGCATGCGGATGCATCCGTGGGTGCACGGGTAATGCTTGATCCATCCGGTGTGAAACCCGTAGTTAGGCGAAAACTCGCACCAGTAGGGCATCGGCGTTCCTTTGAAAGACCAAGCTCCCGGCTTTTTGGCGAGAAATGTTTGTTTCACCTGATTGCCACTGTAGGCATATCCGTGGGTGTTGGCGCGATGCATGCGGTCCTTGTTGAACACGGTGTAACTCCCCGGGTGCGTCGGAGTTTGCGGAGTCCCAACCGAAACGGGCATCGCTAACAAAACCTTGCTGCCCTCCATGACATAGGTGCGCTGCTTGCTCAGCGAAACCTTGACGCTCACGCGATCCGGATTCGACGGAAGTTGACACGGAAGGTCATAAGCATGATAGGCCGCAAGACTGGAACCGGCGGAATTGATGTTACATGAGGACAGAAGGCCCGCCGCGGAAAACGCGACAACAAAAAGAAACGGTGTGTGGATGTTCATGGTGATTGGAATCGGCACCAGTGTGGCAGCGATATTTCAAAATGCAAGAACAGGAGACATTCCGGCCACGCCTGCCCGCTCCGATGCATCCGTCTATCCCATGCAAAAATCTCCGCGCGCGGCCAACCCAGAATGAAGATTTTAAAGAACTGCAGAAACGGGCTTGCCAATTCCGAATCCAACGCCGCAATCTTCCCCACACACAAAAAATTTCACCGATCCAAACATGTCCGATCTTCTCGAAGCCGACGAACTCACTACCGCACTCAAAAAATGCCCCGAGTGGGAGCATGAAAAAACCGCAATCTCACGGACCATTGAATTCGAGGAATTCGTTGAAGCCATCGATTTTGTGAACGACCTCGCAGAGATTGCAGAAGAAGCGCAACATTACCCGGACATCACGATCCGCCATACCAAGGTGACCTTGAAACTCACCACCCATGACATCGGTGGACTGACCCAACTGGATATCGCCCTCGCCCAACGCGTGGACAATTTGGTGGATTGATCTCGTCCCTGCGGCTTTCCGCGACTTCATGGCCCAAGCCGCAATCGCGGCCCCGCTCCATCAACGTGGGAGCATCAACTCGTGATCTGTGAATCCCGTGAGCGCTCCAAGACCTTTAAGCAAACGCCTTAAGGTGAAAAAGAGAAATAGAATGATGGGCCCCCCGATGACCGCAAACCCCCAGCCGGTGATCCTGGCAATGATCGCATTGTAGTTTTCCAAGGCGTCAATCGCCGTGGCGTCAAACCCTAGGAAAAACCACTGCGCAAGACCCAGGTTCATCAACGAGCTGAGAAAAAACGACATGGCGAAAAGCTTGGTGGCCCCTAACAACAACCGGTCATACCCGCCTTGAACCGATATCTCGGCTACCCGGGCCTCGATTTTCGGAATGTCAAAAATCGAATCGTTGTAAAGAAAAACGCGGATCAATGGACTGGCCGACCGATGGGAGGTGAGAATGGCAATGCCAAGAACCAGCGGAATCAAGGCCTCCTTCAAACCAAAAAGAAATCCCGCGTTCGACTTCACCGTGCCGTTTTGATTCCAAAGATAAATCGTCAATCCGCCGGAAAGCAAAACGGACACCAACCCGAGCGCGGAAAAAAAATTGCCTTTGCGAGTTTTGGCATAATGCCAGACGCCATAACAAACCGGCAGGCAGAGAGCCAGGATCATCGCCTTGAGCGGCCCGATGTGCCAAGGCTTGGCCACCTTGCCGAGTTGTTCCTGCAACACCGGATCCTTGCTCAAATAACTGAGCACCAACACCGGAACAATCACGTTGATCAGGATGTTCGCGAGTGGATGTTCCCGCGCTGGTTTTTTTTCAAGCATGATGACAAAAAAGAAAAAAGGCGGCCTTGAATCACCAAGGCCGCCCTATCAGAAAAGTCAAACCTTGCCGCAAATCGTCCGGCCGGATGAGCGCAGATCGTCGCACGCCACCTTGAGGCGGTTCGCAAGACCGATCTCCGCCTTCTTCAAATAACCGCGCGGGTCATAAGTTTTCTTATCGCCCACTTCACCGTCAATCTTGAGCACCCCTTCGATGTTCTGACAGATATGGGTGACAATCGGACGCGTGAACGCGTATTGCGTGTCCGTGTCGATGTTCATCTTCACCACACCGTAATCCAGCGTCTCCCGAATATCCGCAAGATCGGAACCGGACCCGCCGTGAAACACCAAATCCATCTCCGCGGATGGCCCATACTTGTCTGTCACCACCTTTTGACCGTCACGCAAAATGGTGGGCTTCAGCTTCACCGCGCCCGGCTTGTAGGCGCCGTGCACGTTGCCGAAAGTCGCCGCAAACAAAAACCGGCCGAGCGGTTGGAGCGCCTCGTAGACGGCCAGCATGTCATCCGGGGTCGTGTAAAGTTTTTCCGCCGAGACTCCCGAGGTGTCATGGCCGTCTTCTTCGCCGCCCACAACCCCGGCTTCCACTTCCAGGATGATGTCCAACTCCGCGCATTCTTTTAACAACGCTTTCGAAAGGGCGAGGTTGGCATCCAGCGCAAGCTCCGACGCGTCGAGCATGTGGCTTTGAAAAAGCGGGCCCTTGCCTTCTGCTTGCCGTTTCTTCGACGCGGCAAGCAGTGGACGAAGAAATGAATCCACCTTGCCCGGCTGGCAGTGGTCGGTGTGAAGCGCCACTAACACATTGTATTTCTCAGCAAGCAAATGCGTGGCTTCGGCCAAAACGATGGCCCCAAATGCTTCGTCGCCTACGGCCGATCCGGAAGCAAACTTGCCACCACCGGTGGAAACTTGGATGATTCCATCGGATTTCGCCTCGGCGAAGGCACGAAGCGCTCCGTTGATGGTGGTGATGGATGTGACGTTGACGGCCGGGTAAGCATAACCGCCTTTTTGGGCGGCATCCAACATGGCACGGTATTGCGCGGGTGTGGCGATTGGCATAGCGACGTCGCAATAATCAAGTGCCCGACAAACCACAAGCCATAATACAGAGAATTTTTCGGACCCTTGTTTCTCTTGCCAAGCGTGTCCCGAGCGGTTTGTTTTCTTGCAGATTTATGAATGACCCTGAATTCGTGCTCTGCAAACCCACTTCTTGGTTTCTTTTCCGCGTCCTCGTCATGCTCGCGATGTTCACCATTTTCGCGGCCTTGTTCTACATGGACGGCTCGACCGGCTATCGCAAAAAAAACCAGGAATTCTACCTGTATCGGGCGTTTGAGCAGGCAGACAAGGAGTTCGCCCGCCTGAACGCCGACCAGCAACTCACGCCCGCCGCATGGAAAAATTTTGCCGAAACCCAAACGGTGAACTTCCCTGAAAACCGCTCGCTCCTTCCGAAATCTCTCAAGCTGCCACTGCCATGGCCAAAAATCCTCCACGATTACCAACGCATGAAACCGCTCCAATGGACCTTGCTTTGGCGCGAATTCTCAAAAGAAAATTCGATGAACGTCAAACCTCCCGAGGAACCCTACGACGCCCGAAAAATCCAGGAACAATGGATCGTTTGCTGGATCTGCCTCACCCTCGCCCTCGCCGCCACCTTCCTTTTGGTCCGCACGCTCCAACGCTCGATCTCTGCGGATGACCAAGCAATCACCACTCCCCAAGGACGCCGCGTCCCCTACACCGACCTCAAAACTCTCGACCTCCGCAAGTGGGAAACCAAAGGACTGGCTTTCCTCGATTACCAGGGAGCCTCCGGCAAGGGCCGCATCCGCATCGATGGACTCACCTACGGTGGATTCAAACCCGAGAACCATGAACCCGCCGAACGCCTCATGCGCCTCATCCAATCCAAGTTCTCCGGCGAACTCATCGAATACGCGCCTCTCGCCAGTCCTGACACTCCCGCGCCTCACGACTCATCCCCCTCCTGAAAAATTCTCCGCGCCCCTTGCTTTTCCTCTTTCGTTTTTTTTTCTGGGTTGCAAAGTCAGCCCGGTAAGCGATAAGCAGCACCAACGCCAACCACCAACCATTGCAACTCATGTCAGATAAAAGTATCGAAGCCCGTGTAAAAGATATCATCGTTGACCAACTTGGCGTCAACGCGGATCAAGTCACCCCCGAAGCCAAATTCGTCGAAGATCTCGGCGCAGACTCTCTCGATACCGTCGAGCTCGTCATGGCCTTCGAAGAAGAATTCGATATCGAAGTTCCCGATGAAGAAGCTGAAAAGCTCCAGTCCGTTGGCGACGTCGTCACTTATATCTCCAACCCGAAAAGCTGACCCGCCAATCGCATGCTTCTCTAAGGGCGGACCCCAGATGGCGTCCGCCCTTTTCCTTTTCTTTGCTTTCCGCCCGATCCGCGCGAGAATGCCCATGCCCATGCATTCGCAAGACGATATCCACTACGCACTCGAAACGACCCGCGTCCTCCATGAACCGGACCGCCGTATCGATACCTTCGGTGAAACCCGCTTCGAATTCCAATTGATCAGCGAACTCATGGACAGCACCGGTGAAATCCGCATCCGCACCGGCGAAGTGGAAGCCCAGCGCCCACGCATCCTCCGCCCTGAAGCCTACCGCGATATCGAACTCGAAGGCTTCAACCCCTCCGCTCGCGCCCGCTTCGATAAAATGTTAGAAAAATTCCGCGCCGAGGGCAAGGACCTGGCCTTTCTCCAATATGGCTTCCAATTCCGCCGGGGCGAGGTCCACGAGGAAATTGTCCATGACTCGATCGACGCCGTGCGGGAACGCGTTCTCAATGACCTCCGCCGCTCCGGAAACCCCGCTCGCGCCGTGATCGAAGGCGTCGATGACGCCTGGGAAATCTCCATCCTCAAATTTTCCTTCGAAATGATCCTGCGCTCCCACGAAATCAATGCCTTTGATTTCAAACGTCGCGGCCTGATCTAACGGATTCCCCCTTTCGGCTCATGAGTCTCTGGACGTTCTGCAAGCTCGCCGCCGCCCTCTGCGTCATTGCCGTCATGTCATTCACCGGCCTGTTGGCCTACCACGTCGCCGTCTCGCCCCTCCCCGGAATTTTTGCCCAAATCATTCCCGTCCCAGCTCATCTCCGCGATTCTCCCGCGCTCACCCAAGCCTCCAAAAAAACCGGAGCCGCTCAAGCGCCTGACATCGATCCTGGCGAAAAGACCTTCCAAAAAGCCCACGAATTGCTGGCCCTCGGGAAACTCCCCGAAGCGCGCGAAAAACTCACCACCGTCGTTCAAGTTTTTCCGTCCTCGGCATCCGCGCCCACTGCCCGCCGCATCGCCGGTGAAATGAACCTCGACGAACTTCTTTCGCCCTCCCACATGGACGGCAAACAAATCCATGTCGTCAAACGCGGCGATTCCTATCTTTCAATCGCCGCTCAATACAAAACCACCATCGATTGCATCATGTGCCTCAACTCGATGATGGAGTTGCACCGCATCCAACCACGCGACGAACTCGTCGTCATGCCGTTAGATTACCGCTTGCTTATTGAGCCACGTCGAAATGCCCTCTCGTTGTGGGATAGCGGTCGCTTCATCCGCGAATACCCGATCCTCGCGATCGGCATCTCGTTCGCCCGCCCTCACCCGAAAACCACCATCCTCAATAAATCCGGCGAGCATGACGGCCACCGGGTTCTGCCCCAGGCCAAGGAGTATCGATCTTCCGAAAAGGTCATTCAACTCGCCAAACCTTCTATCCAAATCCGCGGTTGGGATGGCATCGGCATCCAACCCGCCGGTGCCATCCTTCTGAGTATCCAGGACATCGAAGAAATCACCCTGCTCACCCGGACCGGCAACGAAGTCGAATTCCGCTAATGACGCCACGGCAACCCTGCATCTTCGTGGCCTACGCATCACCTGAGATGAGGCATGCGAAGATTTCCCCTTGTCCTCACGACAAACACACCTAGATTCTCAAATTCTAACCCGCCACCACCTCATGAGCACACTCGTCCAAAAACAAGCCCCAGACTTTAAAGCCACTGCCGTCGTCAACGGCCAGTTCAAGGAAATCCATCTCAACGCCTGCCTCGGCGAAAAATACGTGGTCCTTTATTTCTATCCGTTAGATTTCACCTTTGTCTGCCCGACCGAGATCATCGCATTCAACGACAAGGTCAAGGAGTTTGAAAAACGCAATGCCACCATTCTCGGCGTCTCGGTGGACAGCCACTACACGCACCTCGCATGGATCAACACCCCGCGCAAACAAGGCGGCCTCGGTGGCCTCGATTATCCGCTCGTCTCCGACCTCACCAAAAAAATTGCCGCGGACTACGGGGTGCTCACCGCCGATGGCGCGGTCGCGCTGCGCGGCTTGTTTGTAATCGACCGCAAGGGAATCGTCCGCCATGAACTCGTCAATGACCTGCCGATCGGCCGGAGCGTCGATGAAGCGCTGCGCGTCCTCGACGCGCTCCAACATTACGAAGTCCACGGCGAAGTCTGCCCGGCCAACTGGCATGCCGGTGATAAAACGATGAAACCCGACCCCACAGGCTCGTTGAAGTATTTCGAAGCCGTCAACAAGTAGGCCCTCACTTCCTCGCATTCCCCGCCATCGATCGATCACGGGGTGACGGCCAAACGGCAGAATTTCCGGGTGCCACTCAAGGTATAGCGGACTTGGCTTGGGGTGATTTCCAAGGCGGCATCACCTGAAGACACATCCGTCCATTGCGCGAGGTTGTCGGAAATTTGCACGGTGAAGGACGCGGCGGTGGCATGGCGCGGCCATGTGACCTTGCGATTCACCACACCCGGATTCGCGGTGAAGCCATCCGGGGCGCCCATGAAAAATTCCACGGCGTTCGGGACGCCGTCGTGGTCGGCATCCTGATAGGCCAACTGGCTCTGTGCGTGGATAGCCGCCCATGACTGATAATTGGACGTTCCTATCACTTTGATTTCCGAGAGCCCGAGAAGATACCCGTTAGGACTGAAACGCAGATGAAGCGTGGCCCCCTGCAGGCCAGCGATCGGCACATCCGTGAACGTTTCAATATCGGGAAAATCTGAAAAGGTGACGGAATGCCCGAAATCATCGGTGACCGTGAGAGACGCCGGGCCATACACGCCTTCCGCATGGCTTCCCCCGTAGTGCCAAATCCTGAGCACCTCGTAGGTCGCGGGCGTCTGGGCCAGCGTGAGCGTGAGCGCCGGCCAATAGGCGGCGGGATTGAGCCCATTGTAATCCTTGCCATAGTAAAGCACCAAACCGCCTCCACCCCAACCGCCGGTCTGGCCGTCATTGAGGACGTGCGGAGTGGCTCGGGTTTCACCGTAGCCACCGCCATAGTTTTCCGGCCGCGCGCTTACGTCATCATACGTGTAGGTGAATGGGGAAATGCTCGTGGTGAACGACCACACGGCACCCTCGGCCGATCCGGACGCGTTTTTCGCCACTACCTGCCAGCAGTAAGTCGCCTCATCCACGCTGATGCCGGAGGGCACCCAATGGTTCGTTGTCACGTCCGCAGTGGGCACTTCCGGTTTGGCATCTGACTGATTCCAAAGGGTGATTTCATAGTGAGTGGCACCCACGCAGGCATTCCATTCCAGGTGCACAGGGAGCGGCACATTGACATTCCCAACCGCCGGGCGCGGGCCGAGCGGGGATTGGGGCAAGCCGTCGACCGGACCTTGCACGAGGATTTCATGCAGGCCGACCACAGACCCGGTGCCGGTGAAATCCAAGTGGAGAACAGTGCCCTGCATGCCCGCGAGCGAGACATCCTGACTGAAGGTGCCATTGCCGGGAGGTGTCGCAAACAAGGTGGTGGCACTGTGTCCAAAACCATCCGTCACTGTCAGTGAGGCCGGTTCGGCAATTCCCTCATCGATCGATCGCGAATACCAGACTGTGAGTTTCCCCATCGGCGAAGCGGCGGCGAGGTTCAGCGTCACGCCTGGCTTCTGTGTCAACTGGATGGAGGAATCATATAACACACCCCCGTCGGTCCCGACCAAACCGTCATTGAGCAACGCCGGGGTGATCCATTCCGACCCAATATTGGGGTGAATGCTATCTAACTGATAGACATAAGTATAAGGGATGATACCGGTGCTGAACGACCACTCGGGGCCCGTGGTTGATCCAGCCGAGTTCGCCGCGACCACCTGCCAGTGGTATAACGTCCCGCCAAGAACGCCGAGACTCCATGTCGGGGTCAGCACCTCGCCCGTCGGCACCGTGGGTTTTTCGGTGCCGTCAAGCCACACAAATACCTGATAGTTCATCGCGCCCGGAGTGGACTCCCACACCAGATTCCCTGAGTCCGCAAGGCCGGCATCGGCCGGATGAGGACCGGCTGGAGCAGCCGGAAGCCGATTCTCGAGCCGTGCGTTGTCGATGCCGCCACGAGTGGAGTCGGGACCATTCGCCTCGATCCAGACACAGAGATTCTGGCCGGCATCCTGAGTCGTGGCGGTGTAGGAAACCGTGAGGACTGCCGTTTCTTCCTGCAACAGATCGAGCGTCTGGGAAGCATGCACCGTAGTCGGCGCCGCGGTGGGTTCACGGACCAAGGCCGCGGTCACACTCCATGGGCCGTCCGGGGTGCTGAACGCATCCGCCGTGAACACATAAGTCTCCCCTTCAACCATGGTGCCCATGCACTGTGCGACCCGGCCGATCATGCCATCCGCATCCGTTGCCAAGCGCAACACACGCTCGCCGTGAGTGGCCAGTGGCGTGTTTTCTTCGCCGCCTAACATGCTCGCCGCTTCATAGGCATTTCCCGAGGACAGGTTGATCCAACCCTTCGCCTCATATAAACCGCCGGACCACTCGACGTATGCATTTCCGGTTTCTTCAAAACTGCCATTGAGCAAACCCACGACCGGAACTGCCGCCAAAGGAGAAGTGAAAAACCCGGCACTTGTGATGCAAGCCAGTCCGCAATACTTCAAATGATCGCATACCATGATGCGAACATACCAAAATTCAAACCTCGGCGCAAGCGGTCATTGAAACCTGACCGCACTCTCATGAGTGGGAATGCGGGACAACCGGAACGCTTCACTCGTGCCGTGACAGGAAGTCACGACACGAGCCACGGAAGTTATTTCTTCAGTGCCGTGAAGATTCCCTGAGAGATCTTGTCGGCTATCAATGCGCATCCGGCGCCATTGGCGTGGACCCCATCGCCAGTCAAAATCCCCGAAGGATAAAACCGGATGCTGCCATCCATCCGCAATTCCGCATTCTGGTTCTGCAGATAGGCAAAACAGGCTTTTCTCAAATCCACAAGAGTCGCCCCTGTGGCGGCGGCCACCTTGCGAGTGATCTCCGCATACTCGTCACACTTGGCGTTGTTCACATTCCCAACCGCCGGGGAATCCCCCCAGACCGAGAGCGTGGCGAGGACGGGCGCGGCTTTGTGTGCCTTCGCCGATGTCACCAAGTCACCCAAGGCTTTTTCGAAATCGGCCGGGCTCGTTTTGCGCCACCAAATGTCATTGATCCCAATAAAGATCACTACCACCTCCGGCTTGTCCTCCGTCAAATACTCCACGAAGGGCCGGGGCTTCGTGCCTCCCGCATGGCTCTTGCTGTCCTCACCGTCGCGCAGGGTCAGCACACCACCACCATTGACGCCGTGATTGATCAGCTTGATCCCAAGATCCTTGCTGCCTTCTCCAGCTTTGAGCGCCTGATCAATCACCCCGATATAGCCATTCTGCCAAGTGATCGAATCCCCGAAAAAAGCAATCTTCATGTCCTTCTTGAGCGGGCTGGTTTTGCCACTCAAATTGGCGCGGCCCGGCACTTCATATAACTTCTGACGGGCGGCCTTTGCCTTGGCTGTTAGATCATACGGCGGATTCACCGGTTGCACGGCCGATGCCGGCACGAGCTCTCCGGTCTTCAGGATGGCCGCGGTGTAAAGCCCCGCAGGCTGGCCGGCTGGATTGCGGAAGCCGATCGCGGCCAGCTGGGATGTGGTGAGCGACTTGGCATTTTTACCGACCACGATCCGGTCGGATCCGCCGCCGGTCTGTTTGCCCTTCCAGCCATTGATGATCAATTCCTTCCCGGTGGCCCATGGGATCTCATGGCTGTCGGCCGCAATGAGCACGTTGTCACCCTTGCTGCATTCAATCAGTCCATGCGCCTGAAGATCGAGTGTCCCTAACGTTTCGCGATGCCCATTGAGATTCAATACACACAGGTCACCTCCGAATTTGAGCGGCAGCGCGTCGGCAATCTGCTCGTCGGCATCCCACTCGAGTTTCGCATTCGCATTGAGCGTCAGCGGGCCCGCCACCGCATTGACCCCTGCGGGTTTTGATAGAATGATTCGTCCGCCACCGATGGCATAGGCACCGCTCAGGGTGTTAGGAAGCGTGCCGCCCACGAGGGTGCCGGCCCCGCCGGACCAGATCAAGCTGCCTTCCCCGGCGATAGGCCCTAACAGAGTGGAGCTGTTGCCGCCCGTTCCAAATTCCCAGGTGGCTTCCTTGCTGACCGTGATGGTGCCGCTGTGCGGGCCCGAAGGACTCGTCACCGCACTCCATGACGCGTTGGCACCTATCAGGAAATTCCTCGTGGTCGGAATGGCGCTCATCCAAAATGCGCCGCCCTTCATCACCAGGTCCTGGGTGCCGGTGCCAAGTGCCGCGCGATGACTGGCGTAAAGCATGCCGCTCACGATGGCAATCGGCCCGGTAAACCCGGTGTTATCCCCTGCAAACCCGACACACCCGGCAAATGCTCCGGCAATGGTAATCTGGCCGCCGCCGCTGATGCGGCCCTGGATTGCGAGAATTTCCCCGCCCAAATAAAACCGGTTTTCATTTCGAAATGTCGCACTCCCGGCCAATTTGATGTCGCTGCTGATGATTTGCACCCCGGTTTTCCCCGAGTCCAGTTTGAGGAAGTTGATTTCACCACCGTCATCCAGCGTCAGCGTGTTGCCAGCCAAGGTATAGGCAAACCCGGTGGACGGATTGAAGGTGACCGCGCGGGCCGCCTGATCGCCATTCAGGTTGACGGTCACGTTGGCAGTGGCCACAGGAAACATCACATTGTCACCCGAACGCGGAAATCCGGTGTCGGGCTTCCAGTTGGCCGGCGTGTTCCAAAAACCGTCCTTGCCGGCACCGGTCCAGACATAGTCGGCCGCGTGGCTGAAGGTCCCAAAATTCATGGCGCAAAACGCCGATAATATTAATAATGGTTTCATTGTTGTTAGTTTGTTGTTAGATAATGATGAGAGTGATGTCGGGTTAGCGAAGCGGTAGCATGAGATCCGTCCATTTGACGGGCTTGTTATCCTTCTTGTCAACGACGTCCAAGACAAAGAACATTTCGTTGATGGATGCGTAGTATTCCACACGGAATGGAAGTGGCTCGCCTTTTTTGAGCGGGAGAACCTTCTGGGTGCTACCCCAGTCGTTCATGCGGTTCCGGTCAATGACAAGCGCCTGGTTGATATAGAGCTGTGAGCCACCGCCCATGGAGCGGAGGGTGAATGCATAGTCGCCATCGGAAGGCGCTTCGAACTTGCCTTAATACACGAGAAAAGTTCCAAGCGGCAGGTTCAGGGATTG
>CAIYYV010000170.1 GCA_903930425.1 Akkermansiaceae bacterium
CACCACCCCGCACCACCCCGAACCACCCCGAACCACTCCGAACCACTCCGTGCTTTGGCGCATTGAGCCAAAGCACAAATCTTTGTTATGTCATTTGTTAGATAGGCCATGGCACGGCGTAATTCGTGCCATGACACCGAGGCCGAAGACCTTTGTTAACGTTCAACACTGCGCTTGCCCTCGGTGGAGTCGTTTCCTGCGGCCGTCAGTCGATTCTTCCTCCCACACTGGTTTCGCGAGCGCTTTCGCATTGGGTCACCACTATCGATCTGTCTTCCACAGTCAGGACCCTTAGAGAATTCTTGATTTCGCGAAATGACTAAGAAGTTTTAAAACAATGCATTGCCAAATTATCAGTTGTGAACGGCTTAATTCCGCACGCGTTTGTTTCGATTGTCCTGCCTCACTGTCCTGCCTCACTGTCCTGCCTCACTGTCCTGCCTCACTGTCCTGCCTCACTGTCCTGCGGCTTTGCATCAGTTTCGGCGCGGTCATTGATGCGATAACTGGCGCCTTCGAGGACAACGGTGTGGCCGGGATAGAGGTAGCGGTCGAGCACGGCAGTGGTGATTGTGGAGTCGCCATTGAAGCGACTCGCCCACTGCTTGAAGGCTTGGTGGGCGCTCAACACGGTGGAACCGCGCTCGCAGCGGGCACTGATGATCTGAAAGAGACGGCTCAGCCGAATTTGAGCGGTTCCCAGCCCTTGCGGTATGTTTTGTTCAGGTAGCGGTTGGCTTCCTCGTGGTTGGTGAATTTCATCTTGGCGGCGTCATACTTGAGTTTTTCCCCGAGTTTGCCGACGCGCAGTGCGATAGTCCCTAACAGGATCGTTTCGGTGAACGGCGCGGCATAGGTGAAGTTCGACCCCGGATGCTTCCAGTCTTTTTCCCCGATGCAGGCATGGCGCCACTCGGCATATTGGCCGTAGTCGTCCCCTCCGTCCGGGTTGCGCTCTAGGAGTTGCGGTGGCTTGCCCACCGGCGGATCCCCGGCCGCCGTGACGATGCGAGGGCTATCGCCATAGTCGCCCTGAATGAGCAGATCCGCCTTGGATCCAAAATAGACATTGCCACTCTGCGGCATCTTCCTCTCGGCTTCTAATTTTTCCGGGCGACGAACGCGTTCGAGGGCTGGCACTTCTTTGCCATCCTTCAGCAGTTTTCCTTCATACCAGTAAACGGTGAGTTCTGGACGGGGTTTTCCATTAGGCAGTTTGCCTGCAGGGAACACCCAGCGGAAAATGGCACCCGAGGGGAACATATCGGCGCTGTGCTGATAGATTTCAATCACTTCGACGCTCTTGGGCACCCCGGGATTCATCGACCAGAAAATGCTGTCCATCGTGTGGCAGCCCATGTCGGCCAACGCGCCGCCACCGAAGTCATAATAGCCGCGCCAATTGAAGTCGTGATAGATTCCATTTTTATAGGGCCGCACGGGAGCCGGGCCGAGCCACAGGTCCCAGTTGACATTGGCGGGCACCGGATCCTCGCCGGTCGGACGCGGCCTGCCTTGTGGCCAGATCGGGCGGTTGGTGACGCAGTGGATTTCCGACACATCGCCCAGAAACCCTCCATTGACATATTCATAGATGAGGCGGTTGCCCTCGCCAGCATGTCCCTGGTTGCCCATTTGGGTGGCCACCTTGTATTTCTCCACTCCGAGCTTCAACTGACGCGCTTCCCAGACGGTGTGGACCAAGGGTTTTTGCGTGTAGCAATGCTTCCCTGCCGCCATCGCCAAAGCCGTGGGCTGGTAGTGGCTGTGATCCGGAGTTGCCACCATGACCGCGTCAAAATTCTTGCATTCCTTGTCGAACAACTCGCGGTAGTCCTGATAGAATTTGGACTGCGGCCAGGTGGCCGGCGCGATGCTTTGGCGGTTAATGTCAATATCGCAGTGGGCTACGACTGTATCCTGAGCCTGTTTGACACATTGGAGGTGCGCATCGCCTTTGCCGCCGGAGCCGATGATGGCCAGGCGCAGTTTGTCGCCCTTGTTTTGAGCGTGCAGGATGTTAAATCCTAACGAACTGGACACAACAACGCCAGTCGAGGTTTTGAGAAAGGACCTTCGGTTCATGTGGGAATGCATCGTCGTCATTGCAGTGCAATGACAATCGTTTGTCTGAATGAATTAGACAAGGATCAAAAACAATATTCCAACACGATCACCGGTCTCTATCAAATCTCCCCGGTGTTATTTTGTGGTGGCGCAACACGCGGTTGAAAAAGAAAAGCGCAATAACGGCGCGCAGACGAACCGTGAACTTTTAGAGACGTCCCCGGGGATCCGTGCGACGATCCTGCGGATCTTGGGTATTCCTCGCAAGGATCTCCTGCGCATAGCACTCGAACACGTCCCTCTGCAGGGTGATGTATGCCTGTGGCTTTCCCTATGGCTTTCCCTGTGGCTTTCCTTATGGCATTCCAGCGACTTTCCCGCAGATGGTCAAGGCCATCAGGTTTCATCCCATGCATTTTCCGCCGTGCGCCGAGTTTATTTGTGATTTCGCGAAATGACTAAATGATTTGCAAACAAAAGAAACCAACGAATTTTATAAAAATGATCAGTTGCTCGCGTCTGAAAGCGTGCGTATCAATGTGCTTGGAGAAAAAAGCCAGACCGGCTCGCGCATCCGTGAGGATTGATGGCATGGGAGCCATATGCGACCTACACCTAGGCAGGATGCATCCCCACCCATGCCCCACCTGGCAGTCCTATATCTTCCCGGACACGGTCGTACCGAATGAAGCACCGGTGGTGATAGAGTAAACGGATATTATCAATCTAACCAATAAATTCGATGCAAATGGTAGCCAATGAAATGCAATGGCCTCTCATGTCCCGAGGCAGTGGACGCGATCCGTGGACACGCTTCCTTGCCATCCTTGTGTGGTTTTCTTCATGCCGCGAAAGGGAGTAGTGGTCAGAGTTTTTTTTCGTTCCGCCGCGTTTTAAAACGCGGTGCTCAGAGACCGTCCGCATCCGCCTGCCATGATTGATCCCCTCTTCGCATACTCTCCGTTCCACGCATCTACAGAATTAGTGATTTCGCGAAATCACGAAAAAATACGATATCACATCAGAAGTGTGGGAAGCAAGAATGCGAAAGGGATTGGAGTGTGAATGGTTGGTTCATGAGCGTGGTCTCCACTGGCTTGTTCTGCGATTGCATGGTTATCAGCCTTGCTCGATGAGGCCGAAAATGAAGGATCGGACGAACACAAAGAGTGTTCAACGCGGCGTCATAATTTCTACTAGGTTCATAGTATTGGGTGCAGAACGAAGTGTGGCAGGTCATGCATTCTGCCATCGAAAAACTTTCATTTCGTTCTTACAATCCGCATCGGCAATCATCAAAGCGGCATCACTGGCCTCATCACTTCCAGCCGCCGCCGAGCGCGCGGTATGCTTGCACTACGGATTTGAGGCGATTGGCACGGGCATCTGCGAGGTCGAGTTCGGCGGTGAACAGGCTGCGCTCGGCGTCGAGCACTTCCAGATAGCTGGAGGCACCGCCTTGGAAGCGTTCGAGCGCGAGGGCGGAGACATTTTTCTGTGAGGTGACCAATTTGGTTTCCTCCGCGATGATTTCGCCGGTTTTCTGATAGCCGTGCAGTGCGTCAGCGGACTCTTGGAATGCCTGCTGTGCGGCTTTTTCGTAAGCGGAGCGTGCGATTTCGGCCTTGGCTTTGGCGGCCAGCACTCGGGCTTTGGAGCTCCCTGCATCGAAGAGGGGGCCGGTGAGTTGGGGAGCGATCGAGTAAGCACCGGATTTTTTTTCTAACAAATTGTGGAGATCCGTGCTGATCAGGCCGCCGCTACCGGTGAGTGAGAGCGAGGGAAAGCGCAGGGCCTCGGCCACGCCGATATCGGCGGTGGCTGCTTGGAACGCCTGATTGGCGGCGGAGAGGTCCGGCCGTCGTTCCATGAGGGACGATGGCAAGCCGCCCGCGATGTGGAGGGACGAGCCCAAACTATCAAGACTGCCGCCACGCGTGATGCCACCGGGGTATTCACCTAACAGAACGCGGATTTCATTTTCCTTGGCCGCGATGGCCTGCTCGGTCACCGGAATCAACACCTGTGCCTGGGAAAGGAGGGCTTCGGCTTGCCCGACTTCCAGATCGGAACTGACTCCGCCGTTTCTGCGCGCGGTGACCAGATCGAGGGATTTTTTGCGGCTCTCTGTGGTGCGGCGGGAAATGGCGAGGCGCTCATCGAGGTTTTTCAAATCGATGTAGGCGCTGGCGACGGACGCGACCAAGCTGGTCAGCACCGCATCGCGTTGGTATTGAGCCTCTAGCAAGCGGGCGCGGGCCGCCTGGTTGTTGCGGCGGATCCCGCCCCAAAGGTCGATTTCCCAGCTCAGCAAAGCTGTTAGACCGTAAGATTCCGAATGACGGTCGGCACCGGGGGCGGCTTGTCCGGCATTGGGAGACGCGTAGTTAGAGGCGGCGTTGGCATTGCCGTTGAGCATAGGGAACCCGGCGGCGCGGGCGATGCCGGCTTGGGCGCGGGCTGCTTCGATCTGATAGGTGGCAGCCACGAGGTCAGGATTGTTTTTGAGCGACCGGGCGATGAGTGTGCGCAGGGTGGAGTCAGTGAACACGCTGCGCCATGCCTTGTCGCCGAATGACGCGCCGTGGGGAGCGGCATCGCCCCGGATAGACGCGGGGGTCTTCATTTGAGGGGATCCGGGATCCGGGCCGAGCACGCAGGCACTTGCGAACAACACTGAGGGAAGGAGGAATAACGGGCGCATGGGGAAGAGGCTTTTTAGATTAGGATATGTGATCGGGTGTTTCTGGCAGAGGCGCTGCTTCAGGTGCCGGCTTGTTCCTGCGGTCGGAAAAACGTTGGACGAAGACATAACAGACCGGGATCAAAAACAGGCCGATGGCCGTGGCGATCGACATGCCAAACACGACACCGGTGCCCATAGTGCTGCGAGCGGCCGCGCCGGAACCCGAGGACATCATCAAGGGCACGCAGCCGAGGATGAAGGCGAACGATGTCATCAAGATTGGCCGAAGCCGGAGTTTCGCGCCGGCCACCGCGGCTTCGAGTGTGGACACTCCTTCATCGCGGCGCATTTTGGCGAACTCGACGATGAGGATGGCGTTCTTGGCCGCTAGGCCGATGAGCATGATCAGCCCGACCTGGGCATAGACGTTGAGTTCGAAGTGGCGAGCGAGCAGACCGATCAGGGTTCCGAGAACCACGGTGGGTGTGGCGAGCAGCACCGCGAAGGGCAATGACCAGCTTTCGTATTGTGCAGCTAACAGAAGAAACACAAAAATGATCGCCATGCCAAAGATGAGCGGTGCCTGCCCTTCAGATTTCTTTTCCTGAAGCGTGAGGCCGGACCATTCGTAGCCGACGTTGGACGGCATGGAGGCCATGATCTCCTCCATGGCTTTCATGGCTTGCGCCGAGCTGTAGCCCGGAGCGGGAGCCCCCATCATTTCCGCCGCCAGATAGAGATTGAAGCGGGTGGCAAAGTTCGGGCCGGACATTTTGCTCACGTTCACCAGCGTGCTGAGCGGCACCATGCCGCCATCATTGTTGCGCACAAAGAACTTCCCAATGTCGTTAGGGGAATGGGTAAATTCGGACTCGGCTTGCAGGAAGACCTTATACACGCGGCCGAATTTCACAAAGTCGTTCACATACAATCCGCTCAAGTAGGCTTGCAGCGTTTGGAACACGCTGTCCACCGGCACCCCGAGTGTGCGCGCCTTTTCGCGGTCTAACTCGACTTTTACCTGCGGCGTGGACGGTTGAAACGTGCTGCTGATTCGGCCGATTTCTGGCCGCTTGGCGGCGGCGGCAATGACCTGTTGGACGTAGCCGGCGAGTTGATCGACGCTGCCGCCAGAGCGGTCTTGCAACTGCATGGTGAAGCCGGAGACACTGCCGTAGCCGGGAAGTGCCGGTGGGCCGAAGGCGAAGACACGCGCGCCGGGGATGGCAAAGAATTTCTTGTTCCATTCTGCAGCGATGGCCTTGGCCTGCAGGCCGGGACTCTTACGTTCCTCCCAGTCTTCCAGTCCCACAAACATCATTGCGGCGTTCGGCACGTTGAGCGAGTTGAGGATGTTCATGCCGCTGATGGCCAGCGCCGAGCGCACGCCCTTGGTGTTGCCGACAATGGCCTCCACTTGCTTGAGCACCGCGTCCGAACGCTGCAGCGACGCGCCTTCCGGCAGCTCGATCGCCACAAACAGATAGCCTTTGTCCTCGTCGGGAATGAAGCCGCCTGGAACCGCTTTACCTAACAGCCAGATGCCGCCGCCCACGATGACGAGCAGCAGCATCGAACGCGTCGCCTTGCGAGTCAGGCCGCCGACAATCGACCCGTAGCCCGCGGTGACCCAATCGAAGAACTGGTTGAATTGTTTGAAAAACCAAGCGAGTGGTCCTCGGCCTGGGGTGGGTTTGCGCAGCAGCATGGCGGAGAGTGCCGGGCTGAGCGTGAGGGCATTGATCGCGGAAAAAACCACCGACACTGCGATGGTGATGGCAAACTGCTGATAGAGCCGGCCGGTCACGCCGCCCATGAACGCGACCGGCACGAAGACCGCGCACAGAATCAACGCAATGGCCACGACCGGTCCCGATACTTCCTTCATCGCTTGGCGCGTCGCATCGACGGGAGTCATGCCTTTTTCGATGTGATGTTGCACGGCCTCGACCACCACGATGGCGTCGTCCACCACGATACCGATGGCCAGCACCAGGCCAAACATGGTGAGAGTGTTGACGCTGAATCCTAACAGGGGAAACGCGATGAACACGCCGAGCAGTGAGACAGGCACGGTGAGCATCGGAATGATGGTGGCGCGGAAACTTTGCAGGAAGATGAACACGACGATGAGCACCAGGATGAGCGCCTCTTGGAGTGTCTTGATGATCTCCTTCATCGAGGCTTTGATGGGCAGCGTTGAATCGAGCGTGATGCTGTATTCCATGTCCGGCGGGAATTGAAGTTTGGCTTCCTCCAAGATTTTTTTTACCTTGTCGGCCGTCTGGATCGCGTTGGCACCGGGTGCCAGATAGACACCCAGCGCGCCGGCCGGGGCCTTGTTCATGCGGGCGCGCAAGGCATACGTTTGAGCACCCAGATCGACCCGGCCCACGTCCTTGATTTTGACTTGTGAGCCATCGGTGTTAGAGCGGATGATAATATCGGCGAACTCCTTGGGATCTTTGAGCAGCCCTTGGGCGCGGATGTTGAACTGGCTTTCCTGCCCGGGCGGCGCGGGTTCCGCACCGATGCTGCCGGCTGGCGACTGAGCATTTTGCTCCTTGATCGCGTTGGCCACGTCTTGGGGCGTGACGCCCAAGATCGCGAGTTTTTCCGGATTGAGCCAAACGCGCATCGAGTAATCCTGCGCGGTGAAGTTTTTCACATCGCCCACACCCGGCACCCGCTTGATCTGATCGACGAGTTTGATGTCGGCATAATTGCCCAAGAAAATTCCGTCATAGGTGCCCTTGGGTGAGCCCAGCCCGATGGCTAACAGAATATCAGGGCTCGATCGGTTGACCACGACTCCTTCGCGTTTCACCGCGTCCGGGAGTTGGGCTTCCGCCTGGCCCACGCGGTTCTGGGCATTGACCTGCATGAGGTCCACGTTCGTGCCGACATCAAAGGTGATATTGAGCGTCATCTTGCCGTCGTTGGCATTGTAGGACTGCATATAGAGCAGTTTGTCCACGCCGTTGACCTTGGACTCAATGGGGGTGGCGACGGATTCCATGACCGCCTCGGCGGCGGCTCCACGGTAAGTGGTGGTGGCTTGGATCAAGGTCGGGCTGACATTCGGGTATTCCGAAATCGGCAGACGCGAGAGTGAGATGAGGCCCACGATGACCGTGACAATGGAAATGACCATCGCCACGATGGGCCGGCGGATGAAGAATTCGGCCATGGTCGTTTAGTCCTTCGTGGATTTCGTGGCGGCAGGGGCGGCTTTCATCGCGGCCATCTGGGCGGCGCTGAGCGGATGGACCGGGATGCCTTCGCGCACTTTTTGCAAGCCCTCGATCACCACGTGTTCCCCGACTTTGAGCCCATCGAGAATGAGGACGTTTGATCCGTTAGGTTCTCCGACCTTGACCGGTCGTTGGCTCGCCTTGCCCTCCTTGTCGATGATCCACAAAAAGGTTTTTCCCAGCAACTCGACCACCGCGCGCTCTGGTACCTCAAGGCAATCCTTGCGGGTCCCCAGATCCACCCGGGCCCGCGCGAACATGCCCGGACGCAATGATTTTTCCGGGTTGGGAAACTCCGCGCGCACCCTCAGAGTGCCGGTTTTTACATCCACCGCCCGGTCGATGAACACAAACTTGCCGATGTGAGGATGCTCAAGGCCATTGGCCAGCACCAATGTGAGTGGCAAGGTGGCGACACTTCTGCCGAGCTTGCGACTCTTGGCATCCGCCGCGATGTAATCCACCTCGCTCACATTGCAGTAAAACCAGATCGGATCGAGAGTGGACATCGTGGCTAACAGAGTGGGCTGGCCTTTGCCCACCAGATCCCCGATGGAAACCTGCTTCGCTCCTATCAGGCCGGTGATGGGGGCTTTCACCACGCAATACCCGAGGTCGATCTGCGCGGACTCCACCCGGGCTCCCGCCGAGGCAACCCCGGCTTTGGCGACGTCCACCGAAGCCATCGCGTTGTCCAGATCTTGTTTGGGGATCGCCCGCTTTTCATAGAGCGGTACGAGCCGGGCCACATCCGTTTCGGATTTTTTGAGGGAGGCCGTTGCTTCGGCCAGGGATCCGTTCGCCGCCGCCAATTTTTCGAGGGACGGTTTTCGATCCAATTCGAAGAGGATGTCCCCTTGTTTCACTTCGACGCCTTCGGTGAAGCTCATTTTGTCCACAAAGGCCTCGACCCGCGCCCGCACCTCGACGTTTTGTGGCGAGTCGAGCTGGCCAATGAGAGTGGTGCTCAGTGGCACCTCTGAAGGCGTGACTTCCATCACCATCACGATCGGCGGCGGCATGACCACGGCCGCCGGCTTCTTGCACGCGCCGAGGCCCAGCCCGGCCACCAACGCGACGGACCACCCAAGGCGCGAGAGATTGCCGAAAGATCGCCGCCGCCCGCGAGGCTTGGGAAACCGAAACGTGTTTGGCGGTGTGATGGTCAAGTGCATGGTTTTTGTAGGGTCTGGGCTTTCCGCTTTCAGGCAGGCAAGACTTGGATCAGGGCTGGAATCAGGGCTTTCGCGAGTCAGGGGCGGGGTCATCGCGTCGGACCATCGCATGCCACACGGTCCCGAGAATCCCGAATTGCTAGCGCCTTGTCGATTTTTATATGGGTGGCAGGCGCAAGTCGATTCTGAATAGACGGAGTCTCCTTTAATCGAAAATCCTTTCATCCGACCGCAACCGGGCGCTGCATCCGACCGCAACCGGGCGCTGCATCCGACCGCAACCGGGCGCTGAATTTTAAGCGATTGGTTACCAACCCGTTGTGGTTACGGCTAGGGCCGTGCAAGTCGTTTCTGGATAATTTGAGTCTCCAATAATCGTCCTGAGTTGCCCACACGGGTTCGCCCGTAGTTTTCCACACCGATCCCGAGTTCTAACCCAGATTGAAGGGTGTATCGTGGCTGATATTGACTCGTCTGCAGGCTTCGGGCAGGTTCTTTGCATGAACCGTCCGCCACAAGTTGGAATTCTCATGGGAAGCGCGTCGGACTGGCCGGTCATGGAGCACGCGGCGCGCACTTTGAGAGATTTTGGAATTCCGTGGGAAGCGGAAATTGCGAGTGCGCACCGGTCGTTAGATAAGCTCACGGGTTATGCCGTCACAGCCCGGGAGCGTGGGTTGAAATGCCTGATAGCAGGGGCGGGGGCGGCCGCTCACCTTGCCGGCGTGGCCGCCGCCATCACGGACATTCCGGTCCTCGGTGTGCCCATCGACGCCACCTCACTCAAAGGGATGGACGCCTTGCTGGCCATGGTGCAAATGCCGGGCGGCATCCCGGTGGCCACCTTTGCGATCGGCAAAGCCGGGGCCGTGAACGCGGCGCTTTTTGCGGTGGCCATGCTCGCGAATGACGACCCGGAAATGGCGGTTCGACTTGCCGCATTTCGTGTCCGGCAAAGCGCCAAAGTCAACGCCGCCGTGCTGCCTCCACTGGATCCGATCGATTGAGCGTAAATATCCATGACTGTGTCGAATCCATCCTCCATGAGTGTGCCGGACTTCTTCGTCCTGTTTCCTCCCGCCCCGTTTTCTCCGATCTTGAGATCCAGGAGTGTTCTGTTAGTGTCTTCGCTTTTATTCGCCCTATCCGATTGACGCCATGGGAAGAGCCTTTGAATGTCGCCGACGGGCGAAGGAATCGCGTTGGGCCACCATGTCCAAGGTGTTTCCGAAGTTAGCCAAGTCGATCACGCTGGCCGCGAAGCATGGGGGACCGGATCCAGACTCGAACGCGCCGCTGCGGGTAGCCATCGCCAATGCCAAGGCCCAGAATCTTTCTCGCGAAAACATCGAGGCCGCCATCAAGCGCGCTGCGGGCAAGGATGCAGCGGATATTTCCGAAGTGACATACGAGGGGAAAGGTCCGCATGGTTCGTTGTTTTTTATCGAAGTGGCCACTGACAATTCGAACCGCTCGGTCACAAATCTCAAAACGATTTTCAATAAAAACGGCGGTCAATTGGTGAATTCGGGCGCGTTAGATTTCATGTTTTCGCGCAAATCTGTGATCGAATTTCCGGTGCCCGAGGGAAAGGATCTCGAGGAAATCGAGCTCGCTCTCATGGATGTGGGTCTGGAAGAGTTGCGGATGGATGACGGTGTGGTTTCGGTGATTGGCGATTACACAGCCTTTGCGCAGTTGGCACAGGCGCTTGAGGGCTTCGGCATCACTGCCACCCGGTCGGGCTTGCAACGCCTGCCGAACCAGCCGATCGAACTCACTGAAGCCCAGATGGTTGAGGTTGAATCTCTGATAGATCCATTGGAGGACGATGACGACGTGCAGATCGTGTTCACGAACTTGGCGTGAGTTTGCGAGCGATGCGTTCGATGTCGGCCTTGCGAAAGCGATCTGTCCCCTCGTGGGTGATGATATTTTGGGCAGTCTGATAGTCACCCGATTGCTCTAACACTAACACCTTGGCCCGGAAAAAATAACTCCAGTGAATCCGGTGCACGCCGGGGTCCATCCGAAGACTGCGCATGTAACGTTCCAAGCGCCGGATCTCCGCCATGCCGGCGGCGGATCCATCAACGTGCGTGATCGCCAACGCGTAACGGCCAGCGCAAGCCACATCTGCCAAGGCGAAATGACCGGTAGGCAGTTCGCGCGCCGGAGCCAAGCGACGGTTTTCCTCCATGAATTTTTGAAACACTCGCGGCCAAACCTGGCGCTGCCGGTCAATCACTCGTTGCCAATCACTTGCTGCGACGTCACGCTCGTGCAATTCCCATACGGCCCGTGCCTGCGCTGGATATTGATGTAAAGTATCTGCCGTCAATCGGTCCAGGTCATGCCATAAAAACGAACGCTTCGCGGACAAGCCGGCAAACAACAAGATCCCGAAGGCTGCGGGGACACGCGGGGAAACCGGCCCAAAGAGGGTTTTCCAAGCGGTGCTCAGCATGAGGGCGGCTCCCAGACAAAACCAGGGCAGGCCGGGATAAATCCGATATTCCGGCATGAATTCAGGGATTAAATACGCCATCCGAAACAACAGAGTGCCGACATACAGGCTCAAACAAACCCCGATCAAGCGCGTGGATTTTCTGTAAGCCAGCACTCCGCCGAAACCCGCGAGAATGAGTAGGCCTGCCATGGCCCAGATGGCACCGGTGTCGGGGATTCGCGAGCCGCTGGATCCTGGCGGCACTAACGATTCGGCAATCTGATGGTCCGAGCAAAGCGCCACAGGGATCACGCTGCGCCAGGCGAATTCCCAAAACACTCGCGCCAACGTGTAAGCGTGCCCAATGAAGCGAGGGTTTTCCCAATGCCGGGTGCCCTGCACCAGATTCGGCAGAACGCCGGTCGCCCAAAGCACGGCACCACCTAACAAAACCAACGCCGCGACCCACCCAGCGCGGCGGCCAAGCAGGCACCAGTGCGCGCGGGTCATGAAGGTGAGTCCGACGGCCCCGGTCATCATCAGCACATGAAACATGCCGGGGCCTTTTGATAAAGTGGCGCCGATGATCCCGAGCACGTATCCTAACAATTTGGGCCATCCGCCGTCTCTCAGGAAGCGCAGCAGCGACCAAGATGCCAACAGTGAAAACAGGGTGACCCACGCCAAATCCTGGGTCCGCACATAATTGGGGATCTCACTCGCTAACGGGTGAACCGCAAACAATAGGGCCCCAAACCATGCCACACTCACAGAAAATTCACCCCGGATGAAATCGCGCCCAAAACCAAACAACACGCAGGCCACCGAGGTGTGCAGCATCCAGTTGACTGCATGAAAAGCGACGGGCGATGTGCCGAACAGCCGATACTGGATGAGATACCCGAGTTGAGTCCAGCTGAGTGTGAGAGACTTCCAGAATTCGCCAGCCTTCAGGGCATCGTTGTCCAGAATGCCAACAAAATCGTCCATGTAGAACTGCGACGCGAGGCACCATCCATGTGCCAAGGCGCAAGCGGCGATGATCCACAAGACAGGCCTCCACAGGCGTTCGGTTGCGTCCTTTCGTTCGTGCTGCAATGGACACCCGGCGCGCATGTTGGATTCTTGCAGGTGGGATGCGGGGCAAGGCAATGCTCAATCCGTCGATGCTGCCAATTGGAAGCCATTGCGCCGGTGCACGCAGCGGAATGGCGGCCCCGGTTCATTCGGTTTCCATCCTTGCGCGTTTGCAAAGTCAATGGCTTGAGTGACCATGTGATTGCTAACGATGCGCGGTAATTCCGCCACCAGTGATTGTCCGTTGACGCAGGCGCTGGCTTCAATTTTCAATTCGTTCACCCCGCGGAGGTTTTGCATGATCCATCGATAATGGGTGTCACGGTGATTGAGCGCCTTATAACATTTTTGTGGAGGAGGCATGGGGATCAAGAGGGCACCGGTTCGCATCGGGACGGCTTCTTGGCCAGCAGGCGCGAAACCAGCACAAAGAAAAAGGGAATGAACACCAAGTCGATGAAGGTGGCCGAAAGCAGACCGCCGGTCACGGCGGTGCCGATCGCGTTCTGGGCTGCGGCACCGGCACCTGTGGTGAGAGCGAGCGGCAAGGTGCCGAAGAAAAATGCCAACGAAGTCATGAGCACCGGTCGCAAACGGATCCTGATCGCGGCCAATGTGGCATCCACCAGTTCGTGGCCCTGATGCATTTGGTCCTTGATGAACTGGATGATCAGAATCGCGTTCTTGGTGGAGAGGCCGATGGTGGTGAGAAGGCCGATTTGCAGATACACATCGTTGGGGAGAAGTCTGAGGGTCACTGCAACCACAGCGCCGACCAGCCCTAGTGGAATCATCAGCAGG
>CAIYYV010000171.1 GCA_903930425.1 Akkermansiaceae bacterium
CCGCGCAGCGGGAGAGCGACCGGAGGGCGGCGGGGTCTTCCCAAGGAGCAGCGGACTCCGATCCGCCGGTATCAGGGGACAGAGAAATAATCAGAGAATTGTTTTGCATTGGGGTTTTATCGGGCTAGTGTGCTGGGCGATATTTAGCTATACAAAACAGAATTGGCGTGTAAAATTCGCGCATGGCCCGACCAATTCGCGTTCTGTCGCTTGATCCCGTCCAACTCCGGGAACTCCAAACCATGATCAAAAGACCCAAGGCATCCCAACGGGAAGTCAGGCGAGCGAGAATCATCCTCGCCCGCGCTCAAGGACATAGCCAGCAGCAGACGGCGAATCTGGTTGGTGTCAATCGCCCTGTGGTCGCCAAATGGGAAAGTCGCTTTCTGAAGAACGGACTCCCCGGTCTGACCGAAGCTCGCCGCTCTGGCCGCAAGCCGGCAATTGCCGCACAAATCCGCGCCGAAATCATCACCCAGGCGACATCGCCGCCGCCGGGGCGAACCCAATGGTCCTCCCGCACCATGGCCAAAGCCAAAGGGGTTTCCCACAACACGGTGCAGCGCCTGTGGCGAGCCAACGACATAAAGCCGCACATCACGCGGACCTTCAAGATTTCCAACGACAAGAATTTCGAGGTGAAATTCTGGGACGTGATTGGACTCTATCTCGATCCGCCGGACCGCTCGCTGATCCTTTGTTGCGACGAGAAAAGCCAATGCCAGGCGTTGGAGCGGACGCAACCGGGTCTGCCCTTGGGACCTCACCGGGTGCGGACAGGCACCCATGACTATATCCGTCACGGCACCATCACTCTGTTCGCCGCCCTGAGCTATCTGGATGGGAAGATATTCCGCCAGACTGCCGAGCGCCATACCCATGAGGAGTGGCTGAATTTCATCAAGCACCTCGAAAAACAGACCCCTGTCGGGCTAACCCTCCACCTCATCATCGACAACTACGCCACCCATAAGCACCCGAAAGTAAAGAGTTGGACCAAATGGTGCAACCAGCGCCATCGTAAGCAACACGGTGTGGAGCGCGTGGTAATGCACTTTACTCCCACATCATCGTCATGGATGAACCTTGTCGAACGTTTCTTCCGTGACCTAACCGTCGATTGTGTTCGTGACGGCAGCTTCACAAGTATTGCCGAGTTGGTTGCCTCAATCGAGACCTATCTCGCACAACGCGATCTGGACCCGAAGCGATACGTCTGGAAAGCCGAAGGGCAAGAAATCCTCAGAAAAATTCAACGCGCCAAGGAGGCTCTCGCCAAGGCCAGCGAGAAGAATTGATTATGAATAGCTATTTATCGCCCAGCACACTAGATCCGTGAGCGTCAGATTGACGGTGCCGGTGAGCGTCAGGTTGCCATTGGCGATGAGAAGGTCGCCTGCGGCGGCTGAATCCGCGCTGTGATTCGTTTCATACTCGAAAGTGCCGCCGTCGAAAGTCACCGCGCCGGTGCTGAAGCTTTCGACCGAGGCCCCGGGCGAAAGAGTGCCGCCCGTGATGGTGACCGCGCCGATGAGCGCGCCGGTGCCGCCGAGTGTTGCTCCGGACGTCACGCTGACGGCACCGCTGCCCGTGCCACTGCCGCTGCTGTTATTGACTAACAACTTTCCGTTAGAAACGGCGGTCTCGCCGGTGTAGGTATTTGAGCCTGATAGAACGAGCGTGCCCGCACCGGATTTGGCCAGGCCATTGGATCCTCCGCTGATGGCATTGGAAAGCGTCAGGGTGTGGTTGCTGGTGATGACCGTGGTGGTGAGATTGCTGGCCAGGGTGACGGGCGCGCTGATGCTGTGACCGGTGCTGGAGGCGGTGAGGGTGGCGTTGCCCGAGTCGCTCTTGAATTGCAGGCTGGCGCCGCCGGTTCCCTGCGCCACGGTGTAGGCGGTAGCTCCTGATAGAGTGAGCGACTTGAGGCTCGGGGTCACGCCATCGAGGTTGACCGTGGAGGTGCCGGTGCCGGTGAACGATGCCGTGTCCACGTTGTCGTATCCGGCGAAGGTTCCGGGTGCGGCTTGCACCGTGTTCGAGTCCGCCCATTGGCTGTTAGAGCCCCATGCATTGCCCGCACCGGACCAGACGCCGGTGCCATTGAAGACTGCCCCGGTGACAGTGACCGTCTTGTTGAGCGCTGTGAGCGCGGTGGATCCTAGGCCACTGCCATTCACGGCCTGCGAGTCGAACTGCACGTCCACCGTGCCGCTGCGGTGACCTGCGGCGCTGTTCGTTAGGCTCAGGCTGAGGCTGGTGTCGGCCGCCGCGCCTGCGGCCACCGTGACCTGGCCGCCGGAGGCGCTGACGCCTGAGGCATTGGCGAGTACCGCGCCAAGCGCTTCGTTGTAGGTGCCGGAAACGCGGGTGTTGCTGAGGCTCAGTGCCGAACTGCCAAACGTGCCGCCCACATGAATCAGCCCTAGGTCCACACTCGTCGTGTTGAAATCGGTGGAGGCCAACTGATAGCCGGTCTGTGAGAACGGCACGCTCTGCGAGGGATTCGTCGCGTTGCTGTCGTTCACCGTGATGTTGAAGCTGTTAGACCCGATGCCGGCGGTGTAGGTGCCCGTTGCGGCGTTGGTCGTTCCAGCCGTGCGGGTGCCTGCCGATCCGGCAATGCCGTCCAGCGTGTAACTCAGCTCCGCCGATCCGGAAGGAGCCGAGTTGCCGATGCTGAGATTCACGGTTTGGCTGCCGATATGCACGCTGTTCGCGTTCGAACCGAGGGCCAAGGTGGTGGTCGCCTTGTGTTGCAGGTTGAGTTGGGTGGACGACGGCTTGAACGCATACCCGGACGGGGCCGATCCGGAAAATGTGAAGCTGTCCAAACCGCTGGCGGCGGTGGCCAGCACGTAGTTGCCCGCGCCGGTTTCACCCGAGAACGTGATGGACGCGCCGTTCACGATGGTGGCCGCGCCGGTGATGGCGAGCTTGTCGGCGGTGGTCGCGTCGGTCTCAACCTGATAGATCGATGTGCTGCCGAACGTGTAATTGCCGGTGACATTCAGAGTGCCTATGCCATTTCCGGCGGCGAGGGTGCCGTTGTGGGTGATGGTTTTGCCCGCGTGTCAGCACCGATCTGGAATCCCGTCAAAACCGACGGTGTGGAACTCCGGTGTAGAACATGGCCGTTTTCTTCAAGGAGCTTCAAAAATGCACCATTCTTCCGTCTTTGGTGGGGCAGTTAAGCCGGTTTTTAAACCGCCC
>CAIYYV010000172.1 GCA_903930425.1 Akkermansiaceae bacterium
AGGGTCGCCTGACTTCATAGATGTCATAGATCTGCAAACTATGACATCTATGAATCTGCCGTAGCAAATGCCCATGCACGGCGCTTGGGACTACGCTTACGCCTCAACAGTCCGAGAAACTTGGCAAAGTCGTGGGTCGAGTGACCGATGGTGAAGAGAGGATTCACAGGTTGGCCTGTAATCGGTGGGCGGAGTGCGATTATGGGCTCAGGCAAGTGGCGGGTCCTCACGGACGACTAACAAGTCCGCCTCCTCCTGTCGCGCGAGCCATTCACGGAGTTCGGCGGCGTCCTTGACGACCGGGCCGGGGTGCGGATGGGCAGTGGCCCAGCGGCGGGTATTTTCGCAGAGGCGGCGCACGTCGCCGCCGGCTTCGCGGGCCAAATTGTCTTTGGTGCGCCAGAGCTCTTCAAGGATCGGATGCGTTTTCATAGGGCTATTCTCCCATCAATTCGAGCGGAGTGCAAACGTTTGGCAAATTCCAGCCTTGGATCGCCGCCTCGCGTTCCAAACGCCGGAGGATTTGCGCGTTTGCCAGATGGCGGCAGTTCCAGGTGAGCAGGTAATCGGCACCTGCGAGAGTGGCCACGGCAAGATGGACGGCATCGACAGTCGCGGCGGGCGGAAGCGCACCCGTTGCAAGAAAGCGGGCCGCCAGTTCCGCCGCGGCAGGCGTGGTGGGAAGGGTGGGCAAGCCCGCAAGCGCTTTCAGTCTGAGGCGCACCTGCTGCGCATGGCCGCGTGAGGCTTCCATCAGTGTTTCGTCGGACGTGATGCAGGCAAAGGCCGGACGCCGCCACTGCCACCAGGCCCGCGATACCTGCTGGTTCCCGGCCACGCTCACGTCCTGGCTCGGCTCCGCCACCAAAAGGCTGACGAAACTGGTTTCGATGTAAACGATCTCTTTCATGGGTGATTCCTACTTGGCGCTTACCCCACCGTCACCTGCCCGTTCATGAGCATGGGCAGCAGCCAGTCGCGCAGCGCGGTGAGTTCCTGGGTTTGGAGTTCGAGGTTGTCTTGCTGGGAGAAGATCGGGTGCATGAGGGTGGAGAATGCGGACAAGGTGGCTTTGTCCGGGAGTTGGGTTTGAATCGACTTGAGTGTGCCGGCGGAGACTTCTTTGAAAGTCGAGCCGGAGGCGTTCTGCTCGATGATTTTCATCAGGTGATTCAAGGTGTAGTAGATGAACGCGGTCGGATAGCCTTTCGATGGGACGAATGACTTGAAGCCCTGGTTGGTGGTGACCGGATTCCGGGCAATGGCGGTGTAGCCGATGGGTGCGCGGGAACTCATGAGCACGCTGCCTGTGGGGAGAATGGTCAGCGATGCGGCCTTGATGCCGGCCGCGGTCACGTCGGTTTCGCCGCGGGTGATGAATTTGTTATGTGTGTTGCGTGATAGATCCTTTGGGGTGATCCATGGGATGCCATGGTTGGAGAAGAAGTGGTCTTCTTTCGTGCTTGGTGTGCTGCCGCCCACGATTTCACCGAGACAATTGAGGCTTCCAGCGCCCCACCCCTTCGGGATTACGCGTTTGAGTTCCGGGTGATAGACCATTTTCCCGCCGGAGGCTTGGTAGGGTTTGCCGGCGAGTTTGGGCTTGCCGAGTGCGGCGGCTTGGGCGGCGCTCAGCGGGAACTCGAACTGCACGAACCAGTAGTCATAGAGCAACTTCGCCAGACCCTCCAACTCCGCGTTGATCCGCTGGTTGAGTTCGATCTTCTGATGGATCAGATAGAGAAAATCACCGATTTTCGTTTGGTCAGAAAAATCAGGCAACAGCAGATCGAGATAGGAGAATATCTGCTCGTTCAGGCTGCAACGGAGTGTCATCACCGCATTGTTGTTCATCGCCTTTCTGAACAAACGGCTGCGCAGGTAGAACGCCATAAACTTTGGATAGGACCTATCCGTCTGTGTTGGGCGGAAACGCTTCAAAAATCCGCTATAGGTGGCGTTCGGGTAATCCTTTGTTGCAACGGAACTCATTCCGAGTTCGTCGATTGTTTCACTGGTGCGAGTCAGGAAGATATCACCTTCTTGAACGGAATACGTATCTTGTTCACTTGGCGAAGTATGCATCCGATCCGGAATGGTCGATGGCAGAAAGTAATTGTTGAAAACAGTCGAGAAGGATACGAATGGGGCACCATGCCCGGCTTGTGCGGGAGTCGTAGAAATCCCTGAACTCATTTCGTAGAGTTCGTTGAACTTATATTTTCGGAGTTTCTTCATAGACCGAGATCCTTCAATGTCCGTTCGAGATCCTTTTCCAATCCGCGCGACTCACCAAACAGTTTCTTCAAGCGCTCCTGATAACCTGCTAGAGATTTCTCAAATTGCGCATGCGTCATCGCGACATGTTCCACTTTCACATCGAAATACTGTCCGGCGCTGAGCGAGTAATTTTTTACGGCGATATCAGCGTAGGACACGACGACCGAAAAGTCCTCGACGGATTCCTTGGCGTTGAAGACGCGGATGATCTGGTCTTCCTCGGCGGTGGATAATAAGGTTTTCTGGTTTTTGCCGTCCTTGATTTTGGTGCCGAGGTTGGAGGCGTCGATGAGGACGATGTCGCCTTTGTTAGAGGCATCGAGGAAGAGGATGGAGACATTGGTGCCGGTGGTGGCGAAGATGTTGCTGGGCATGGAGACCACGCCGGCGAGCATTTGGTGTTCGACGAGGTGTTGGCGGATGCCCTTGTCGATGCCGGCCTGGGCGGTGATGAAGCCGGTGGGGACGACGGCGGCGGCTTTGCCCTTTTTGCCGAGGGAATGGATGATGTGCTGGAGGAAGAGCGAGTAGATGGCCATCTTGTCCTTGGCCTTGGGCGTGACCTTGGGGATGCCAGCGAAGAAGCGCTGGTGGTTGGCCGTGGTGTCGAGC
>CAIYYV010000173.1 GCA_903930425.1 Akkermansiaceae bacterium
GTGGAAATACAGCCATACTTTCTTTCCGCCGCAGGTGATGTGCCGCCGGAAATGCAGAGGTTCATCACCAACCACCTCGAAAAGATGAAGGAGATCTACCGCCAGATCGGCGTTCGAGTGGGTCATTACGGGATTGTCGGCCAAGCGGTTCCCCAGTCGTGGTTCGATGCAAAACCGGCCTCGGGTGAGACGGCGAACTATTTCACCCCCTCTGAATCCAATCTCGCCAGAGCTGCGGTGCGCGGCCTTTCGGTTCCCGGTAAACAAATCAGGATCGGCTACGTCGATGCCACAGTGATGCAGGACGGCGCAAACTTTACTAAAGTGCGAGTCAGAGGATTCACTGACACAGGAACTGACGGCATCATCGTTTCGATCGAGCAGGATGACGCAAGGACCATTCTCGGGGTGACCGCTCATGAGGTGGGTCATGCGCTCGGGCTGGATCATCCGTCGTCCACTTGGCAAAGGTGGCTGATGAGAGGCGGCGGAGGCAACGTCATGATTTGGAACGACAAACCACTCGAACATTCCAAGCGTTTCCAATCGGGAGATTACGAAGCCATCAGCAACCACCAATCTTTTTATGTTCCCTATGTCCCTAATTGATTCAAAAGCCGCTTTCGGGATCTGGTGCGCGTTGATGTTAGGCGCCTCTGGGCAGGATGGTGCTCTCAATTCAGGGGATCGTTTACGAGAAGAAACGGCAGCACGGCTTCGTGAGTTCTCCAAAAACAATAACATGGGCGGTCCCCGCCGTCCCATATCCCCCGAACTGAATGCGGTCAATTCGACGGTGCTGGAGAATCTGGGTGCCGGGGATCTGGAGAAGATGTCCTTGGATGATCCCGTGCTCAAATCGGCCTACGTGGAGGTATTCCTGCGCTCATGGGGTGCTTTCAAACAGCTGGAACCACCGCAGGAACTGGCGCTGGCGGATATGCGCCGCCGGGGGGAGGCCGTCTCTACCATGTTGCTCAAACTGATCTCGGAAAATCAGGAAAACCGCATCGAAGACGCAATTCTCATCAGGATCGAGCACCTGGACACCGTCCGCATCGAGCCGTTTCTGGAATACGCCCGCAGGCTGCTGCGCGAACGCACGCAAACCATGACTGGCGAGGCCGCAGGGGCGGCGGCTTACATACTGGCACGGCATGGCACGAAGGAGGACGAAGCGCTGTTTGAAGAGGTCATCAAAGTCCGCCCCTACGTGAAATACACATTCACCAAGGAACTGAATGTCATGAGGGCACGGCTGAATCCCAAACCCGAGGTTGACCCCGGTCCCCGTCCCGAGCGGCGGGAGATCCCGTCAACAAATGTCGGGAGTATTGCCAGCCCTGCCAAAGACGCAGAAAATCATCATCATAAGGATGAAGGCGACACCCTGTCCCGGACAAAACCATGGTTCATTGGTGGCTTGATTCTCGTGGTGTTGCTGGGCCTATATCGCCTCCTACGCAATGGGCGGCGAGGGAATTCAGCATGAGGTGAGCATCAAGCGCTGGCGATAGATTGCGGACTTTGATGCCGAATTCTACACGATCAAAAAACACGGAGGTGTATGATGTTCCGTTGTCAAAAGCCGATCGTAACCGTCCTAAAAACGACCCCTAGCCCGGGCGGTGCACTCTGCTAGTCTCCGGCCATGTCGTTAGCAAAATCACCCATGAGACAGGGACGTAACGGGCTGAGGGCGCATCGGTTCGGATGAATTTGTAACGCGATTTCCAACACAATCTAACATCATTCTATCAGATTCTATCCGATAGACTAACAGCCGTTAGATGATTTTCA
>CAIYYV010000174.1 GCA_903930425.1 Akkermansiaceae bacterium
AATATCAAACGGCATGCATTCGAAAAAATCCCATTGTTAGAAAACCGCCGGGGTTTTCACATTGAACGTTAGAGGGTTTCCTCGGGTGTTAGGAATGATTTTCGGCAGAGTTCGGCGTATTTTCCGCCTTGGGCGAGCAGCGCCGCGTGGGTGCCTTGTTCAATGACGGATCCCTTTTCCAGCACATAGATGCGATCTGCATTTTGGATGGTGGAAAGCCGGTGGGCAATGACGAAGGCCGTGCGGTTTTTCATCAAGCGGTCCAGGGCGTCCTGGATTTGGCATTCGGTTTCGGAATCCACGGAGGCGGTGGCCTCGTCGAGCAAGAGCAAGGGCGCGTTCTTGAGTAAGGCCCTCGCGATGGAAAGGCGTTGCTTTTCACCGCCAGAAAGTTTCACGCCGCGTTCGCCGACGTTGGTTTCGAGTTGTTCGGGAAGTTCTTGAACGAAGCGCTCGGCATGGGCGGAGGAGAGGGCGCGCCACAGGTCGGCGTCTGTCGCCTCGCGTTTCGCGAGTAGCAGGTTTTCGCGCACGGTGCCGTTGAAAAGAAAGGGTTCCTGGGTGACGTAGGCGAGGCGATCTCGAAGTGAGGATTTGGCCAACGAGTGGATTGGAATGCCGTCGAGGGTGATGGATCCGCCTGTGACCTCATAAAACCGGGCCAACAGGGCGAGCACCGTGGTTTTTCCCGCGCCGGTTGAACCGACCAATGCGATGGTTTGGCCAGGTGCGGCTTCGAGGGTGACCTCATGCAAGGTCGGTTGTTCCTGATAGGCGAAGCTCACGCGGTCGAAGCGCACGTGGCCTGCGATTTGTTCCGGCAATGTGTTGCCCTCGCTAGCATTCGGCTCGTCTGCGGCGTCGAGAATTTCAAACACCCGGTCGGCTGCCGCGCGGCCGGAGAGCAGCATCTGGTTGAGTGAGTTCAGGCGGTCGATCGGTTCGTAAAACAAGGAAAGGAAGAGCAGGAATTTTGCGAAGTCGCCGATCGTTAGATTGCCTTGCATGACGGCTGTGCCGCCGAACGCGAGCACCAGCACATAGCCGGTCATGCGCAGGAACGACATGCCGGGAGAATAGACTGCCCACCATTTCATCATGCGCAGCGTGGTGCGGCGAAGTTGGTCGGAGAAGCGATTGAAGCGGAAGTGCTCGGCGGTTTCCGCGGCATAGGCCTTGATTTGGCGCACGCCGGAAATGTTATCGTGGAGCAAGGCGTTGAGGTCGGAGGCTGCGTTGCGCTGGTTGCGGTAGCGGTCGCGCCCACGCGTCGAGTAAATCCAGGCGGACAGCGCCAAAAAGGGGACCGGCAAGGTGGCCCAGGCGGCCACGGTCGGGTTGAGAAAAAACAGATACACCCCGATGCCGCAGACTTGGAGGGCGGCGATGAGTCCTTGTTCAATGCCGTCGATGAGGACGCGCTCCATATTCGTCACGTCTTCCACCACCCGGGTCATGATGTCGCCGGTGCGCCGGGCGTCGAACCATCGGAGCGGCAAGCGCTGGATTTTCGCATAAAGGTCCGAGCGGATATCGAAGATGACTTTCTGTTCAAACGTGTTGTTGATGAAAATCCGAAGCGTATTGAGCCCATCTTTGGTCAAAAACCCGAGCAGGGCGACCGCGATCCACCCGCCAAATTCGCGGTGTCGTTCCGGGTTGGGGATGATTTGATCAATCACATGGCCGGTGGCGTTCGGGAAGACGAACACCGCCAGCGTCATTCCCACGGCACAAAAAAGCTGGCCCAGCGCTAGGCCGGGATAGTGCCGTAAATACGAAAACACGCGGAGAATCGACTTCATGGGACGCCCGATCGATGGCTGGCGGTAAGGGCTTTGTAAAGTCAAGCCGAAGAAGTTTTAAAGTCCGTGAATTTTTGGTGAATTTTTGGATTGCGGAAGCGGATCCGGACTTCCTAGTGTTCGTTCACACGGAATTCAAAGCTTCACATCATCACCTCATGGCCAACGTCTTCGGAATCCTCACTGCCATCGTGCTCGCAATTGCGGCCTTTGTGGCGTATCAAAACAAAGCTGCCTACGCAACCGAAATCACGAATTTCCTCGTTGAGAAAGGCAAATTAGAAGAAAGTCAGAAGCGCCTCAAGATCGCACAGGACCATTATGCGGATACCCTCGCCAAACGCACTGGCGTCGATGAAGAGGTCGTCAAGCTATGGGGGGTTGAATCCGCCCAGAAGAAAACCAATGCGGAATTGACGCAGCAAATTGCGGACAAAACCGCGAAGTCGGATTCCAACAAGGGCAAACTGGATGAGATTCGCGAAAAAACCGCGAAGATTGGTGATATTCAGGAGTTGGCATCGAAGATGCGTTCGATCAACACCGAGTTAGAGGAGCTCGCCCAGTCGATCACCGGCACGGAGGCCAAGCTCGCCAACCTCACCGCTCAAAACAACCAGTCTGAAAAGCAGGCGGATGCGATGAAGAAAAAGTTTGAGATCATCAGCAGTGGGCAATCGTTGCCGACGCTTAAGACCCAGATTCGTTCGATTTATCCGACATGGGGCTTTGTCACCCTTGCCTGCGGCAATCGGGGTGGGGTCGTCACTCATTCCACGTTGGACGTAGTGCGTGATGGCTCGACCATCGCCAAACTGCTCGTGACCGCGGTCGAAACCAACAGTGCCTCCGCGAGCATCATCCCGGATTCCGTCGCGCAGGATGTCACCCTCATGGTTGGAGATCGCGTCATCCCATCCGTCAAGGCCGCACCGCCGGTCGTGTTGCCCAAGCCTGTCCCCGTCGTGATCAAGCTTGCGCCGGCTCCCAAACCGGTCGATCCGGCAGTTCCTGCCATTGAGCCAGCTGCCGATCCTGCGGCCACGCCTGCCGCCGATCCCGCGGTCACGCCTGCCGCCGCCGACCCCGCCGTTACGCCGGCCCCCTAAGCCCTGAGATGTTTGAATTGTCTTAACCCCTTTTGCACGGAATTTTATGAAAGCCATTCTCTACAGTATTGTGATTCTTGTCGCCGTCGGTGCCGCGTTTTTCACCCACAAGCATAAGGTGAAGTTCGAGGCGCTGCAAAAAGATCGTCTTGAAACCATCGCCACGAATAAGGCGGTTTCCGCTAACGCCGCAGTGGAAGAAAATAAATACAAGAAAGAATCCGAAGTTCTTGTGGTTTCCGAATCGAAACGCACTGAGGTGACTTTGAGCATCGGTTCTCTCAAGGACGCCGGTTCCAAAATGGAGCGTGATGTGGCCGGGCTTGACACCACGCTGAAAGCCCAGGATGCGGAATTTGTGGAGTTGGATAAAACGCTCAAAGAGGTCAACAAGATCCTCGAAGCCCTTGGCGGTGGTGTGACCATTGAAGCATTGCCCGATAAAATCCTGCAAATTGAAGCGGATAGAAAATCCCGGATCGCAAAGTTAGAGGAGTTGGTTGTTCTCGCGGGTGCCGCTGAAAAGCTGCTTGAGAAAAACCGCGCGGAGATGGATCGCCTCGTCAAGCGCGATGTCGGGCGCAATGCGCGCATTGGCCGCAATGCCATGGAGGCAGTGATCACTGCTGTGGATCAGGATTGGGGGTTCCTTGTGATTGGTGCCGGATCCAACTCCGGCTTCACCCCGCAAACCAGTTTGCTCGTCCAGCGCGACGGCCGCATGATTGGCCGCGTTCGCCCGTCTTCCATTGAGCTCACTCAAACTATCGCCGAGATCGATTTTAAAAGTCTCTCCAGCGGGGTTCGCCTCCAGCCGGGCGATCATGTGATGCTCACGAAGCCCAACACGAACTGACGCTTGATCCGGATTTTTTCCGGTGCCAGTTTTGCGGGCTTGCATGAGGAGGGGTGCCCATTATGATGGGGTTCATGAAGCGCCATGTTGTCCTGCTGCTTGCCACTTTGCTTGGAGGTTTTTGTTTCACTGCTTGTGTCGCAAAACCTGAAAAAGCCCCCGTCGGCCCGGTCTCTGAAACCAGCAAAATTCCTTGGAATACCCCGGTCGCCGGACAAGGCCAGGGGCAGTTTGGCATGATGCCACAGAATCAATATCGCAGATAGCGCCTCACAGGATTGGGCGTTCTTTTGGATTCAGCCCAAGCCCGCGCGCAGCAGAAGCGGTTCGAGTTCAGGGTCGCGCCCCATGAAGCGCCGGAAGAGTTCATCCATAGGTGCGGAGTTGCCTTGGCTCAGAATGTGATCACGGAACGAGCGCCCGGTGGCTGAATTCAAAATCCCTTCATTCTGAAAGCGGGTAAAAGCATCGGCGTCGAGCACCTCGGACCACTTGTAGGAATAATAACCGGCGGCATAACCGGTCGGATTCGAAAAAAGGTGCGTGAATCGGCACAGCATGGATGGAGATTCGGATTTCAGCGGTGCCCGATAATTCGCGAGAATCGCGCGCTCCACGGTGTCTGGATCCATGCCCCGCCATGTCTCAGGGTGGATGTGGAGTTCCAGATCGAGTTTTGCGAATGACAATTGGCGCATAAATGCCGAGGCGCTGAGGTAGTTTCTCGCGGCGATCATTTTTGCAAAGAGTGCTTCTGGAATCGGTTCCCCGGTTTCATGGTGACAGGCAAAAAGATCAAGTGCCTGACGGTCCCAACAAAAGTTTTCCATGATCTGAGAGGGCAACTCGACAAAATCCCATGGCACGCTGGTGCCTGATAGTGACTTGACCGGCACCTGGCTGAGCATGCCGTGAAGCAAGTGGCCGAACTCATGGAAAATAGTTTCCACTTCGCGGTGAGTGAGGAGTGCGGGCTTGCCGTCCACAGGCGGGCTCATGTTTCCGATGATCAGTCCGAGATGCGGTTCTCCCTCACTGCCGGTGTGGAGCGAGTTCATCCACGCACCGCCTCGCTTCGACTCACGCGGGTGCCAATCCGCATAAAACGACCCGAGATGCGCGACCGTCTGCGAATCGTGGATTTCGTAGAATGAAACTTCAGGATGCCAGACTTCAATGCAGGCTTGGCGGGAGGGCGAGTTGCCTGAGGCGTCGGGGGTCTGGGTTTCTAACTGCCGGATGGTGATGCCAAAGAGACGGGCGGCGATTTCAAACATGCCGGACATCACGCGATCCACCGGGAAATAGGGACGCAGCACCTCGTCATCGAGATCATAGTTTTCTTTGCGCTGGCATTCAGCCCAGTAAGCAAGCTCCCATGGTTCGAGCGCGTCCACCGCTTGGCCGGTCTTGGCGGCCTTGTATTGGGCGAGTTGGCGGAAATCTGCTAGAAAAGCCGGATGGACACGGGCGTGAAGGTTCTCGATGAAATCCAGCGCGCGTGATCCGGTCTTGGCCATGCGGCGCTGCAAAACGAGGTCTGCAAATTGCGAGTGACCGAGAATGGCGGCTTTTTCATGGCGCAACTCGAGAATCTGCCAAATCAATGCCGTGTTGTCATGCTCGCCGAATCTGCCGACTTGTGATGAGGCCTCCCAGACTTGACGCCGGAGACTCTCGTCGTGCAGATGCTGCATCATCGGAAACATCGACGGGAAATGCAGCGTGAAACGCCAAGCCGGCTTTTCTTCGGTCGCAAGTCCCTTGCCGCGCGCATTCGCTGCAGCCGCGGCCATCGCCGATTCGGGAAGTCCGGCCAGCTTCGCTTCGTCGGTAATGACCAGATCCCAGGCGTTCGTCGCATCCAGCACGTGTTCCGCGTATTGCTTGGTGAGCATCGACAACTGGGCCTCAATGGCCGCAATGCGCGCTTTCGGCTGAGCCTCCAAGTCGGCCCCGGCCTGACGGAAATCTGCGAGAGTTTCCGCAATAAAACGTTTCTGAATCGCAGTAAGACCGGTGGTTTCCGGTCCTTCTCCAACCGCTTGAACCACGGACCACAAGCGCTCGTTGAGCGGAATGGAGGCATAGAAATCCGTCACCTCCGGCAGCATTTTGTTCAGGGCGTCCCGCTGGGCCGGATGATCCGCAACCAGATCCAGATGCTTCAAACGCTCCCATCCGCGGTCGAGTTCCTCAGTCGCTTTTTCGAGTGCCAGAAATGTCGACTGATAGGTGGCCAGTGCCGGGTCCTGCCGGCAAATTCGATCGATCGCCTGAACGGCGAGGTCCAGCGCATGACGGATGTCCGGTTCTATGTGTTCGGGCGTGAGGGTGGACCAGCGGACTTGAAAATCGGGTGTGAGAAATGGGTGCATGGGAAGCAATCAGTGATGAATTAAAAATCGGTTTCAAAGAGGGGCAGCAGACGGGTCTGAAAGTCCAGACGCTGCCTGCGCTGATTGACGCATTGTGGTTTCACAGCTGACGTTCGTCCAGTATCGATCACCCAAACCGCCCGCGCCGCCTCGTATTTCTGCGGCCGTGTCGGACGTTCTACCTTGGCGTTTGACCGCCCGACACCGGTCGCATACACTCACTGCCGAGATGACAATTGCCCGATATGCCAACCGCTTTGTGTGTGATCTGGTCGCCTATGAGGCCGGAAAACCCATTGATGAAACCGCCCGAGAACTCGGGATCGATCCCTCTCAAATCATCAAGGTCGCCTCCAATGAAAATCCGTTAGGCGCTTCCCCATTGGCAAAATCCGCCATGCGCGCCGCGCTCGACGAGGTTCACATCTATCCGGACGGCGGTGGCTACCGCCTGCGCGGTGCCATCGCGGAATCTCTAGCGCTTGGACGGGAAAATGTCGTGCTCGGCAACGGCTCCAATGAAATTATCGAGTTGCTCTGCCATACGTTCCTGAACCGCGAGTCGGAACTGATCGCCGCGCAACACGCCTTCGTGGTTTACAAACTGATGGCCACACTCTTCGGAGCTTCCTACATCGAAGTGCCCGACCCTCACTTCACCCATGACCTCGATGCCATGGCCGATGCCATCACCGAAAATACCCGCCTGGTTTTCATCGCCAACCCTAACAATCCAACGGGAACCATGGTCGATCAAGTGACGATCGACCGCTTCATGAACCGTCTTCCTGATCATGTGATTGCCGTGTTTGACGAGGCATATATCGAGTTTCCCGAGTCCGCACCTGACACCCTGCGGTATGTGCGTGACGGTCGTAACGTCTGCGTCCTGAGGACTTTTTCGAAAGTCCATGGTCTTGCGGGCCTTCGCGTGGGTTATGGCCTGGCCCCCGCACCCATCGCGGAACTCCTGCAAAAAGCCCGCCAACCGTTCAATGTCAATGCCATCGCCCAAGCCGGCGCGCTGGCCGCCCTAACAGATGTGCAACATGTCGCCAATACCCGCCGCATCAACCGCGAGGGAATGGATTTCTATCAATTGGCATTCACCACGCGCGGATTGGAATTTGTCCCGAGCCATGCCAATTTCCTGCTCGTCAAAACCGGTTCCGGTGACCGTGTGTTCCGCGACATGCTCACGCACGGCGTCATTGTGCGCGCCATGAGCAGCTATCAATTGCCCGATTGGATTCGTATCTCCATCGGCACTCCCGCCCAGAACATCCGCTGCCTGAATGTGCTCGATGCCGTGCTCGCCACTCCGGTCACCTGATCTTGCAACATGTGCCAAGCCCAGGACCCACACCGCACGACCCTCGCGGCCATCGCCACACCGCCCGGAATCGGCGCGGTCTCGTTGGTCAGACTTTCCGGGCCGGACGCCATCGCAATTGCCGATCGCGCAACCGACGGGCGGGTCTCGGCCCAAGCTCCCCGCACGGCCCGCCATGGCTGTGTGCGTGATGCCGTGGGCCGGATCCTCGATGACGGACTGATCTCGGTTTTCCCCGCTCCCCACAGCTACACCGGTGAGGACTGCGTGGAATTTTCCGGACACGGCGGCTTGCTCGTCGTGCGTGAAGTGTTAGGACGCCTGCTCGCTTGCGGCGCCGTGCCCGCCGGCCCGGGAGAATTTTCCCTCCGCGCATTCCTCAATGGAAAAATCGACCTCACCCAGGCCGAGGGAGTGATGGACCTCATCTCCGCTCAATCCCGCCTCGCATTGCGCGCTGCCCGCAACCAACTCGATGGCTCACTCGGTCGCCAGACGACCGAGGCCCGCGATGCCCTGCTCGAATCCCTCGCCCATCTCGAAGCATGGATCGATTTTCCCGAAGAAGACATCGATCCGAAAACCGGCGCGCTCTTGTGCGATCCAATCCAAACCGTGCTCAATTCCATCGACAGCCTGCTCGCCACCGCCGACCAGGGCCGCATCCTCCGCGAGGGCGTCCGCACCGTGATCTTCGGCCGACCGAATGTCGGGAAATCCAGCCTGCTCAACCGCTTGCTCGGATTCGAACGCGCCATCGTCAGCGACAGCCCGGGAACCACCCGTGACACCCTCGAGGAAACCATCATCCTGCTCGGTATCCCACTCCGCCTCGTCGATACCGCAGGCCTGCGCGAAACCACCCACCCGGTCGAGGCTCAGGGCGTCCAACGCACCACCCACCAAATTCAAGCCGCCGATTTGCTCCTTGAAATCGCCGATGCCAGCCTCCCTATGCCCGCGCCGATTGTGTCGCCGGTCAGCCCGGCTCAACATTTGTTAGTCCTCAATAAGATAGACCTCGGCGAACACCCGTCATGGGCGGAAACCGCCGCCGTGCGCCTTTCCTGCTCCAGTGGCATGGGATTCGATCTGCTTTCTAACAAAATCCGGGACTCGCTCCATTTCAGCGATGTGGATTGGGGCGACCACGCCGTGGCGATCAATGCGCGTCACCAAGCCAGCCTGGCTTCGGCCCGCGCCGCCCTGATCGCCGCGCTCGAACTGCTGCGCGATCCTCGACGCGACCCGGAACTCGCCGCCATCGACCTGCGCGAGGCACTCGACGCCTTGGGTGAAATCCCAGGTAAAGTGGACACCGAGGACCTGTTAGGTGTCATCTTCAACCGTTTTTGCATCGGTAAATAAAGCCCCCCCGGCCACCCGAAGAATGCGCGCTGTGTCAAAGTCATAGGGGGTGAATTCCAGCAGCACCTGATCGTCCACCGTCATCACGGTTGCGTTGCCGACCCAACGCTTCGACCGGTGTGCGAGAATGATCTTCCCGTTAGGCAGGGCCACGCGGTATAGCACCGGACTCAGGCTTTCCAGTATCCGGCCTATGGCATGAATCGAGGCGTCTGGCATTTTTCCTGCGCGGAGTTTCAACCGGAATCCAGCAGCCGGCAAGCATGACTGCACGCCATTTGACCTGCTAAATTCGACCCAAAAGAACGACCTTGCTTGACGGGATGACGAAGATGCGCATGATTGCCCACGTCTTCCCGGGCTTACCGGGAAAATTCTCCGACTTTTCAACCCTTGATTCATCCCACTCCCATGATCAACCCTCGCCTCTCCACCGGTTTTGTCGCCATTGGCTGCGTCCTGTTAGCTTCCTGCTATCCCTTTAACGAGAATCCTCGCAATAACAGGCCCGCCCAACCGCCTCAGCAAACCACCACCACTCT
>CAIYYV010000175.1 GCA_903930425.1 Akkermansiaceae bacterium
GAATCCCGGAAAACTCAGAGAACTCAACCACGTCCTGCTGCGCGAAGGTGCGGATGATGGCCCCGTGAACCATCCGCCCTAACACCCGCGCAGTGTCCTTGATGAGTTCTCCCCGACCCAACTGAATGTCGTTTTTCGAGAGAAACATCGGAAACCCACCCAACTCACGAATGCCCACCTCGAAAGAAACCCGCGTGCGCGTCGAAGATTTAGTGAAAATAAGCGCCCAGGTCTGGCCGGAAAGCGGCTGACCTTCCCTGCCCCGCTGCAACTTGAGATGGGCGGAGGATTCTAACAGACGGGTGATCTCACCGGTGCTGAGTTGTTCAATCGAAAGGAGGTGGTTCATGAAATGGTGGGGGCGGATGAAACGGATAGAAAAAATGCTGCAGGCAGGTCTCCAATGTTATCTAACACATTTTAAAGGGATTAGAAATCACGGAGCACCTCGCGAAGGATCGCGAGCGCCTCATCGATTTCGGCAGGGGTGACATTGAGTGGCGGCAACAGGCGAAGCGTGTGAGGACCGGCGGCGGGCACGAGGAGCCCGCGCTCCATGAGCCGGGTGACGACGACGAGCGCGGGGGTTTTGCCTTCAGGAGTGGGAATGCGCGCGGGATCCAGTTGCAAGCCGAGCAACAGGCCGTGGCCGCGAACTTCGACGACCACCGGAAGGTTCCATTCACGCAGCGTTTTACGGATCCGGGCCTCCATCAGAAGCGCGTGGGCGGCCAGTTCCTTTTCACGAATTTCCTGAAGCACGGCAAGCGCGGCGGCGCACACCAATGGATTGCCCCCATAAGTGGAACCATGCGACCCCGGCCCCATCAACGAGGGCAGACAAGTGCCGTCCGCATCGATCACGCGGTCATTGAGCCAAAACGCACCTATCGGCACGCCACCGCCCAAGCCCTTCGCCCACGAAATGCCATCGGGCTCAATCTCCGGGGCGATCCAGCGCCAGGCCATCGCGTCACCACAACGGCCAAAGCCGGTTTGCACCTCATCTAACAAAAACAGCAGGTCGTGTTGTTTGCAGACGCTTGCCACGGCACGAAGAAATTCGGGGGTGGCGGCATTGACTCCTCCCTCACCCTGGACCGGTTCTAACAACACCGCGGCGGTTTCCGGACGGATGCCGGCTGCGAGCGCGGAACCATCATTGTAGGGCAGGTAACGGAAACCGGGCAGCAAGGGATCGAAGCGTTCCTGGATTTTGGTTTGGCCGGTGGCGGCCATGGATCCGAGTGTGCGGCCATGGAACGATTGCTGGAATGTGATGACCTCGAAGCGCGGCGAGCCATCGGGCTGGGGCCGGTGGTGGCCAAAACGGCGCGCGGACTTGATGAGTCCGTCATTCGCTTCCGCGCCCGAATTGGAGAAAAAGACTTTTCCGGGAATGCGCACGTGATGGGTGATGATTTCCGCGGCGAGCTCGGCCTGTTGGGGGATCTGATAGAGATTCGAAACATGCAGGAGTTTGCCTGCCTGATCACGAATGGCCTCAACGACGCGCGGATGGCAGTGACCGAGCGAGCAGACGGCGATGCCAGTGCAGAAGTCGAGATAACTCGTTCCCGTGTCATCCCAGAGGCGACAACCCTCGCCGCGCACCGGAACGAGCGGAAAGCGCGCGTAGGTCGGCAATACATGCTGGGAAAAAAGATCGGCGGGAGTCATGGAATACAGGGAAAGGGAGGACCCTAACGCCGATCCCCCGAATGGCAAAGCTGGAAATTTGCAATGCAAGCGATGTTTATTCTGGTGACGCCCGTGAAATTCAGCTTGCTTCGAGAGGCGGCACGAACCCGCTATGCCCTCATGAAATTTTCTATCTGGTTCTCCCCCGTGGCCGCGATGGCCGCTTGGTTCATCTCCCTCTTGCCGACATCCGCCGCACCCGCGGAAACCGTTCGCGAGATTCCCGATCCGCTGAAACCCTGGGCCGGCTGGGCACTCTGGAATGAACGCGACCTCGAGTGCCCAATGCCCTACCACGACTCCAAGCAAGTCCTGCGCCTCTGGCCCTCACGCCTCACTCTCGACGTAACCGCCGAGGGCGCGCACTTCGCCTTTGAAGTGACCGTTTTCAGCGGCACCTGGGTCCCCTTGCCCGGCGGCGGCGAACTCTGGCCCGGCGAAGTCAGCGCCAACGATGCCGTCGTGCCCGTCGTCGAACACGATGGAAAACCCGCCGTCAAACTGGTCGCCGGTCGCTACAACCTCACCGGCGGCTACCATTGGCAGGGCATTCCCCAACGGATTGCCATGCCCGCCGAAATCGGGATTTTATCACTCACCCTGGACGGGCAGGCAGTCGAATCTCCGGTTTGGGATGCGCAGGGGTTTCTCTGGCTGAAACGCAATGCCGCCACCGAGGAAACCGGTAAGGATTTCCTGGCGCTCAAAATGAATTCTCTCATGGAGGACGGCATCCCCCTCTGGCTCCACACCGACTTGGAATTGATCGTCGCCGGAAAAAGTCGCGAGGAATCCCTCGGAGTCGTCTTGCCCGCAGGCTGGCAATTGGCCTCGGTCGACAGCCAAATCCCCGTCGCAATCAACGACGGCGGGCAAATGAAAGCCCAAGTGCGCGCCGGAAAATGGACGGTCCAAATTGCCGCATTCCGCCTCGATCCTCCCACACAAATCACCTATGCAGTCGGCGTCAAACCCGCAACCGCTGAACAACTCGTCGCCTTCCGCGCACAACCGGATTTCCGCCTGATAGAAATTTCCGGTTTGCCGTCCATTGACGTTTCGCAGACGCCATTTCCCGACAAGTGGCGCGAGTTCCCAGTCTATCGATGGGACACCGCCAAGCCGTTTCAAATGAATGAAAGAATGCGTGGCATGGGCCTCCAAAAACCAGAAGGCCTGAGCATCTCGCGCGAGTTGTGGTTAGATCCCGACGGCAGCGGTCTCACATTCCGTGACCGCATCACCGGCCAAATGCAACAAGTCTGGCGGCTCGACGCGGCCGAGGGCCAAGACCTCGGGTCAGTTCGCGCGGCCGGCCAGGGACAACTCATCACACGCAACCCTCAAAACGGCGCCCTCGGCGTCGAAATCCGCGATCGCTCGCTCGAACTCGAAGCCACCGGCCGAATGACCTGCGCCCAGGAACTGTCCGCCACCGGATGGCGCACCCCCGCTGACGGCCTGAACGTCACACTCAATTTGCCGCCGGGCTGGCGCTTGTTTGCCTTGTTCGGTGCCGACTGGGTGGCGGGCGATTGGCTCACGGCCTGGACTTTGCTCGATTTGTTTTTGCTGCTCATTTTCACCCTTGCAGTGTTCCGGATGTCCGGCTTTTGGGCCGCACTTCTCGCGTTCCTGGCTTTCGGGATTTCCTATCACGAACCAGGCGCACCACGCTACGTCTGGCTCGTGCTGCTCATCCCAACCTGCCTGCTCCGCGTCTCTACCGGCGAATGGGCCAAAAAATTGTTAGTTGCAGGCAAGTGGCTATCAGCCCTGGCCTTGGTGCTCGTGCTCGTGCCCTTCCTCGGCAATCAAATCCAACAGTGCCTCTATCCGCAGTTAGAAAACGTTTCGAGTTCCCGCACCCAGCTTTCCCCGCCAAAAAAACATGTCGACTTCATGCCAAGCCTCGGATCTGTCAGCAGCGCGCCTGGCCGCAGCGAATCGCTTTCCCGCGCCTCCGATGCTGATGCCTACGATAAGGGGCTGACGAAGCAACTCGTCCAGTCCAGGGAGAATTTGCAATACGACACGCAGGCAAGGATCCAAACCGGACCCGGAGTGCCCGAGTGGTCGTGGCGCACCGCCCGCTTCGGATGGAACGGACCGGTCACCTCAACGCAAACCGTGCGGCCCATTTTGATCCCGATGCTCGCCGAACGCGCCATTTCCATGGCCCGCGTCGTGCTCCTGCTCGGCTTGGCAGCGGTATTGCTGAACACCCGGCGCATCCGAGGCGCAGTCTTTCGCCAGCGTCGCACGGCCGCAACCTTGGCCGCCGCACTGTGCTGCCTCGGCGGATCACGTGCCACTGCGGATATCCCCGAAAACGCGTTGTTAGAATCCCTGAAGAGCCGACTGTTAGAAAAATCCGACGCATACCCGACGGCGGCGGACATTCCGCAAGTAAAGCTCTCGTTGTGGGACCGCAAGCTGGCAATGGAAGTCGAAATCCACACGGCGACACGGACGGCGGTTCCCTTGCCCGGGCGCTTGCCCGCATGGTCGCCGGTGACGGTGAAGGTGGACGGTCAGGCCGAAGTCACCTTGCGGCGGGACGAGGGTTATCTTTGGGTGGTGCTACCGGCGGGGGTCCATCGCGTGACTGTTGAAGGATTGCTCGCCAATGTGACCGAGTGGCAGTGGACCTATCAGTTGCGGCCGCGGCGGGTCGCGATCGATGCGCCGGGCTGGAAAGTCACGGGCGTCCGTCCGGGCGGTTTGCCGGAGGCGCAGGTGTTTTTCACGCGGGTCCGGCAAGCGACCGGTGGCGAGGCGAGTTATGACCGACCGAATCTGCAAACCGCCATGGGCGTCGATCGCCAACTCGAACTCGGGCTTGTCTGGCAGGTCCGCACAACGGTCAACCGCCTTTCACCCGTCGGCAATGCGGTTTCCCTGCGCGTCCCCTTGCTCGCCGGTGAACATGTCATCACCTCGAACGCCGTAATGAAGGATGGCTTCATCGAAGTCCGCCTTGCCGCCCAACAAAAAGAATTCACCTGGCAAAGCGAATTGGCCACCGTCCCACAAATCGCATTCGTCACACGGCCCGACGATGCCTGGGTCGAGCGATGGAGTTTGATTGCCTCGCCCGTGTGGAATGTGACGATCTCCGGACAGGTGCCCACCTTTGAAGCCAGCAATCGCGGGCTCGTGCCCGTCTGGAAACCATGGCCCGGTGAAAGCGTGTCACTCCAAATCAGCCGCCCCGAAGCCGTCGCCGGTGCCACCGTCACAGTCGGCCGCGCCAGTCACGAGATCACCTTGGGCAAACGCCAGCGTTCAAGTTCGCTCGCGCTTTCCCTGCGCTGCAGCCTCGGCGAGGATTTTCTGGTGGAAATCCCCTCGGGAGCGGAAGCGACATCGCTCACCCGCAATGGCACGTCAATCCCGGTCCTCAAGGATGGAAACCAAGTCATCGTCCCGCTCAAACCCGGCGAGCAAGAAGTCTCGCTCCAGTGGAAATCCGACCTGCCACTTGAATTCCTCGCCCGCACCGAGTCGGTTAGACTGCCAGTGGAATGCTCTAACATCAACACCCTGGTCCATGTGCCCGATAACCGGTGGGTGCTCTGGACACAGGGCCCGCTCCGCGGACCGGCCGTGCGTTTCTGGGGCGTCCTGTTAGGTTCGCTGATCACCGCATGGGTGCTGGGCCGTTTCGCACACTCACCGTTGCGGCCGCGCGAGTGGATGCTCTTGTCACTCGGACTCACCCAAATCCCACTGCCCCTGGCCCTCGTGGTTGTCGGCTGGTTGTTCTTCCTTTCCTGGCGTGGAAGACCGTCATTTCTGTGGTTACCGTCGTGGACACACAACCTGCTTCAGCTGTTTCTGGTCGCACTCACTATCGGCGTGTTAGGGATCTTCATCGCCATCGTCGCGGAAGGATTGTTAGGAAATCCTGAGATGTTTATTCGCGGGAACGATTCGACCCGAACCGTGCTGCGCTGGTATGAGGCCCGTTCAGACGGAACCCTGCCGCAAGCCGGGTGTTTCTCCATTTCCATTTGGTGGTATCGCTTGCTGATGTTGTTATGGGCCTTGTGGCTTGCCGTGGCGCTCATTCGCTGGCTGCTCTGGGGCTGGCGGCAATTCAGCATGGGCGGTTGCTTCCGCAGCAATTCAGGGAAAACCGGCCCGCCTCCCTTGCCGCAACAACCACCCAATGAACCGCCGCCGCTGCCCACTGCACGCCCGCTTGCGGCACCGATATTGCCGCCCATGCCGCCACTATAAACCACCCGACGATTCTAACACCCATCCATCGGCAACACAATTCTCAATGAGCACCTGATTCGCGGAAGTCGCGTTCTCAGGAAACTTCAACGACAGCATCAGGGGAATCTTCGGGACATCGGGCGGTGGGCAAAGCTTTGCATTCAGCGCCGAACCTCGCTCGGCATAACCGTAAATCACCTGTTTCCCGTCCGGTGATAACAATTGATATGATTGCCATTTGATATCATTGGCAAACGCCATGTTATAATACTCAATCGGACACAGCATCAGTCGGAACACCTGCGCCACCGTCGGTTTTTCCGCGACAAAAACTTCCCATGGCATCTCCGACCAACCGACCCAGCATTCCCAATCGATTTTGATTCCTTGAGCGGTTTCTTCATAAACCAGCGAGGCTTCATCCTGCTTCAAAGTTCGGACCATGAGGGCGACGATCGACCCAAGACGTGCTAGATTCGATTGTGTGTTGAATGCGGCCATCCCGGGTGCCTCAATGATTCCTCCCGGGTAATGGCGGCGCATCCTCGCTTCCGCCATTCCCGGATTGCGAACCAATGGCAACAAGTCCTCAATCCGCTTCGCCTCCAAAAATTTCCGGGCCATCGGTTCGGCTTCCGCGAGAAACCTCTCGTCCTTCCGCATGGCTTCTGCGGCAAGTGCCAATTCCGGGCTGAGCGCTTCGGGGGCGCGTGGACTGGGCACGAATGCCACCTCATTTCCAGCCACCGGCACCTCGCTGGGCATGATGACCCGCACCCCGAGCACAATCACAATCCACAAGATAACCCCTCCAATCATCATCCAGAACATCTGACGATTGTCACTCCGCTTGAAGCTACTCGTATACTTGGACCACGTGTCCCACAAAAGCTTTCGCGAATGCAGCGATTTTTGGGTGTGACTGCGTTTTCTGTGCGGCGCTGCGGTAGCTTGCTGAGACGATTCCTCCGTGAGCGCCATGCGCCCGGGCCTCACCAACGGGGGCGTCCGGTCACCCGCCAGCGGGATTTTCAGCATGCGCCGACAATTCGGGCACACCACCCCATGCCCGTCATGATCCAGCGGAACCCGAAACACAAACCGGCAATCCGGACACACAAACCCGCTCCAACGGCGGGCGCTTTCCCTCGTCTCTTGCACCCACACACCCTGCCGCTTCGCGCCCGCCGCGCGCAAGCCAAGACTTCCTGGCTGTCCGCAACCCCGATTCAGATAGTTGGAGACTCAAATAATCAGGATTCGACTTGCACCGCCAGAAAGGGTGTGGCGGCTTGCTCCGATTCAATCGATAGCGGTCTTTCGCTGGGCCAGGAGGAAGCAGGAGGACCGGTGACTTTGGGCAGTTACGAGCTCCCTGACACGAGCTCCCTGACACGAGCTCCCTGACACGAGCTCCCTGACACGAGCTCCCTGACACGAGCTCCCTGACACGAGCTCCCTGACA